>JAGOCT010000065.1 GCA_017998585.1 Candidatus Cloacimonadota bacterium
GCTTTAAGATATCCACCTCAGGCAGAAGGTGAAAGTACTACTTATATTCAGGATGAACCAAAAGATACCCGTTATTTATTTGCTTTCTACGGAAATCAGACTGGTATTGCGACTCCTGCAGATTCTGCAAGCTGGAACTTAGCGCCAAAGAAAACAATGAAAATTGTGATTGCTATTTTCCCTGGCGATACAATAGAAGAATTAAAAGAAACAGCTCGTTGGGCAAAAGAAGTGTATGGCGATGCTCAGACACTGACAACCGTTATTCAGCCTGATACTGTTTCTCATTACAATCCACCAGAGCCTCCAGAAATTCCTAAATCATATTCTAAAATGGTAGATAATGCTAATGGTGGTGTGGATATTGATGTTTACTGGGATAACCGAAGTGAATTTACAGTTGACTATATCACTGTAGGTAAAGAACAGTTAGGCTGGAATAATATTTCAGGTCTTGACAGTGACTCCACCTCTGTTGATATGAATACAATTCCTCCTCAATTTAGAAGCTTACCTAATGCACTCGCTAAGGTTAATCCGTTTACTGCATGGAGATTAAGACACGATTTCCAGGGCTACAGCTTATGGCAGAGATCTGGTAACGGTCGTGCTGACAGATGGATGCTTGTGAATCGTTGGGATAAAGTTGAAACTGTTAAAGATCAACAAGATTATATCGTAAATGCCGGACATCCTGAATTTATCGATTTTGGTGGAGATCAGGGTCGTGATATCGGATTACCAAACGGAGTGCTTGTAACAAGTAATAATTTCGATTATTACAATGGATTCAAAATTCTTGATGAGAATTATTTCCCAAGAGATATTCAAATCGGAGATATGGTTTACGGAAAACCTTTATACAATACTAAAACAGCTGCTCAGGTAATGACAGAAATTAGTGATTATAACACAGTTGTTCCTCCTCTGTCAGAAGATAGAATTAAAAAGGAAGCATTATACTTTAAACATGCCGATGTTACAGATGAAATGTTCCTGGCTTTATTCGATGATTCTCTTATTCCATTACGTGGTCACTTAGGTCAAAGTTCTTTAACTGGCTCAGTCGAAGATACCGATCACAGAAACAGCAGATTAACCAGAAAATACTACAATGCGAAGATCATCAATGTTCGTCGCGGTGTTGAACATTACAGTGCAGTAACAGCATGGGATCGTGGTATGCCTTCAAAACAGCTTCAGGCGCTTGAATCAGGCCGTGATGCAAATATGAAAGTATATTTCCCAGGTCCAGGATCTAAATCAAATATGGACAATATCTATGTCGTTCCAAACCCATATCGTGGCGCAAGCGATTTTGACGGAAGACGTGATAAAGATACTAAAGGTGACAAGAGCAGAAGAATCTGGTTTGTCAATCTTCCTGAAAGATGTAACGTTCAGATCTATACTTTAGCAGGTGACCTTGTTGGTGAATTTGAACACAACGGTGAACATGCAGAAGATATTATCTCAATTTCTAAGGCAACAAATTCCGGTCTTGCAGCAAGTGGTATCCACTCATGGAATTTATTAACCAAGAATAACCAGATACTTGCCAGTGGCGTTTATCTTTTCTCTGTAAAAGATAAAGCTTCAGGTGATGTCAAAGTCGGCAAATTCGCTATTATCAGATAAGGAGGAAAAATGAAAAAGATAATAATACCTTTCATCATCCTGTCACTGATTCCGATTGCATTATCAGCTTCCATATTCGGAAAAACAGGTACTGCCTCCTTACAATTCCTGAAATTAGGTGTGGATGCCCGTGCAATTGGTATGGGTGAAGCATATACAGCCGTAACAAACGATGTATCTTCACTATACTGGAATCCAGCGGGTATTTCCAGAAATTTCGGAAAACAGGTTATGTTCTCACATACCAAATGGCCAGCAAGTATCAGTCATGAATTCGTCGGATACTCACAGGAAACAGATTTTGGTATTTTGGGTTTTCAGGCTTCCATTCTTCATATGGATGATATGGATGTTACCGAAGAGAACGCTTTTGGGCCAACCGGTGAAAAATTCACTGCCAGCAACGTCGCTCTTGGTTTAACATACGCTCAGGCTTTTACCGATAAATTCTCTTTTGGTATTACCGCAAAATATCTGAGAGAAGATATCTGGGAAGAAAATATCAATAACTTCTCTGTTGATCTTGGAACTCTTTATAATACAGGATATAAAAACCTGACTGTAGGGATGGCTTTAAGAAATTTCGGACCTGACATCAAATACGAAATTGACTACGACGAAGATGGTCTGGTTGATGAAGATCCATTTGATTTGTTTGATAATGATGGAGATGGATTAACAGATGAAGACAGACCTGAAACTGAATTTAAAATTCCTATGAATTTCTCTTTAGGTGTTGCAATGGACCTGATGAGACAAGAAAACCGTTACTGGATTGCTTCTGCACAGATCGATAACTGTGTGGACAGAAAAGAAACATGGAATCTTGGTACTGAATACAATTATAATAATATGTTCCTCAGAGCTGGTAAACAAATCGGTTATGATGCGGCAAATTATTCTTTTGGGTTCGGCGTCAAAGTACCTACCAGAATCGGCTCATTTGATGTAGATTACGCT
Source organism: Candidatus Cloacimonadota bacterium (assembly GCA_017998585.1). The sequence continues at coordinate 2,599 of JAGOCT010000065.1, forward strand.
TATACCGATATGGGACGTTTAGCAGAAGATTTCTTAAATTCTGCTCACCGCGTTTCAGTTAAGTTAGCGTTCTAATATAACTTAGAGGTGAGCTTGAAAAAGCTCACCTTTTTCTTTAATCACATTTTATGTAAAACAAGGGGATGTCGTGGAAAAATATGATGTAGCAATTATTGGTGCTGGTCCTGCTGGTTTAAGTGCAGCAATTTATGCCGCCAGAGGTGGTTTAAAAACCATTGTATTTGAAAAAGGACTTATTGGTGGTCAGATTGTTGTAACTGCTGATGTTGAAAATTATCCTGGATTTGAAGAAACACTTTCCGGATTTGAGATCATGGAAAAAATGCGATTGCAGACTTTGAAATTCAATGCTGTTATCAGAGAAGAATCTGTTAAAGGCATTGCATTTGAGGGATTATGTAAGGTCATTGAAACGGACGAGAATCAATACCGTGTCAAGTCAATAATCATAGCTACAGGCGCTCACCCCAGAAAGTTAAATGTACCAGGAGAAGAAAAATTCACTGGACGGGGTGTTTCTTACTGTGCTACCTGTGATGGTGCTTTATATCGTAATAAAATTGTTGCAGTGAATGGGGGAGGAGACTCAGCTGTTGAAGAAGCCTTATTTTTAACTCGTTTTGCTGAGAAAGTCTATATTATTCACAGACGTGATAGCCTGAGAGCTGTTCATGCCATTCAAGAAAGAGCTTTCAAAAATCCAAAAATTGAATTTATATGGGATACTGTTGTACAGGAAGTCAATGGAGATAAACAAGTTGAATCACTTACATTGTTTAATAAGAAAAACAATGAAGTAACTCAACTCCCTGTGCATGGTCTGTTCATATATGTTGGCATCATTCCTAATAATGATTTGTTTGAATCCAGAATTACTTTGGATACACAAGGCTTTATCATCACAAATGATGATATGGAAACAAATATTCCCGGAGTATATGCCGCTGGTGATATCAGAAAAAAATTGTTAAGACAGGTTGTTACTGCGACTGCAGATGGCGCTATTGCTGCATTTGCCGCAGAAAAATGGATTGTTGAACACTTAAATAACTTTGAGGTTGAAAATGGAAAATAAAAGTTTTCTTGAGATTATTGAATATGCAATCGAAAAAGAAAATGAAGCAATCGATTTCTACACCGAACTAAAAGTGAATGAAAAACTTCCAAATGTGATAAAAGTGCTTGATGATATTATCAACATGGAAAAAGGTCATATCAATCGTTTGAATATGCTCAGAACAAGTGGTCCGGTGAGTATTGATAAAATTGAGATGAGATCCATGAATTTAAGTGACTACTATGAAGAACAGCTTAGTTATGACAATCTGGATTATATTAGCCTGTTAAGAATAGCTATGAAACGTGAAGATCAGGCTAAAAAACTCTATCTAGATCTGGCAAACTATACAACAGATACTGATATACGTAATTTATTTTTACTTCTTTCTTCAGAAGAAGATCAACATAAAGCTTTATTTGAAGAAATTTATCAGGATTACGTATTAGTGAATAACTAAAATATGCCGTTAAAAAGATTTCTGATTGTGATGATGATAGTATTTACCTTTGTAAATACTATCTTTTCACAAACAGCCAGCGAAAAAAAAAAAGAACTGGATAAGGTCAAAAAAGAAATTACAGCCAGTAAAAAAAAAGCCAGTGAATCTGAAAAAAAGAAAAAACAGGCAATCGCCAGTAAAAAAAAGGTTGAATCTGAACTTAAAAAAACTCAGAAAAAAGTCAGTCAACTGAAAAATACTGAATCTCATTTAAAGAAGAATCTGAACTTAAAAAAAAATTTACTGAATTCTACCAGAGAAGAATTAACTCAAACGGCTTCAGCGGGAAATAATTCACTAAAACTGCTACTGCTAGACGAAAACAGAGATAAATATCTGCAATGCTTCGAAATGTATAAGTATCCTTTGGCAGTTCTTGTTAATAACAGCTCAAATAAGTACAATTCTCTATCTTTACAAAAAAAAACACTTGAAAATGAAACCAATAAAACTGAGCTGGCGGTAAAAAACATACATTTTCAAGGATTGGTCGAAAATAAAAAAGCTAAAAATTATCTGTTTCAGACTTCGAAACTGGAAAAAGATATTCAGAAATATGAACAAGAGCGAAAGTCATATCTTCAAAAAGCGCAAAAATTACAAAAAAATGCTCAGGCATTGCAGGCATTAATAAAAAAACTTACGCCTAAACCAACCGAACAAAAACATTATTCCTACAAATTTCCTGGTGGTCAGTTGAGCTGGCCTGTAAAAGGTAAAATTATACGTCAATATGGGGTTCAAACTCACGAGAAGTACAATATTTCGACTATGAATAATGGCGTGGATATTGCCGTTAATTTTGGCTCTTCTGTAAAAGCTTCAGCCGATGGTGAAGTCGTGTATGCTGATACTTTTTCAGGGTCAGGACAAATGATCATCATCGATCATAAGAATGGTTATCATAGTGTTTATGGCAATAATAGTCAGTTAAACGTATCAAGAGGTGCTCACGTTAAAAAAGGTCAGGCGATTGCCTATTCTGGAAACAGTAGTTCTACAGGTGAGGCATCAGTCCATTTTGAACTGAGAAAAAATGGAAAACCCGTCAACCCATTAGGATATTTGAATTGAAAATAATACATTACTCAGATAAAAAAACCGAACTTACAGATGAAGTATTTTTGCATTTTACAGGATACATGCTTGGCATATCCTGTCTTGCAAAAAGTGATATAGGAATAAAGAGAATATATCAACTGAAGGAACGACCTGATTCTAAAGGATTAATCATGTTATGTGATAGTCTAGAGATGGTTTGTAAAGAATTGCAGCTCACTATAGACAATAAAAGATTAAATAGATTTTTAAATAGAATCTGGCCAGGAAATATAACGATCATATTAGAAAATCATAATCCTGCTTACCAGAGAATTAGCGTTAATAATAAAGTGGCTGTCAGAGTGCCAGATAATCATTTGCTAAGGGAATTTATATATCACCATGGACCATTAGTCAGTACAAGTGTCAATAAGAATGGTAAAAGCCCATGTCTCACCTTGAAGGAAGTTGAAGAAACATACGCTGACTGGTTTGATTTTGCTTTACTCCCAACAGGTTTTAAATCAGCTTTGGGGACACCTTCCACTTTGATAGATATCAAAAGTATGTCATTATCTAATCATTTGAATATATTGAGAGAAGGTAGTATGTCAGAAGATCAATTAAACAATATCTCGAACAGCATTAACATAAGCTTCGCCTGTGTTGGTAATATATGCAGGAGTCCAATTGCAGAGTATTATGCAAAAAGTTTGAGAGATTATGGTTCGAACCAGGTGTCTTTTACTTCCTGTGGATTGTTAGAGGATGGGATCAAAATATCCAGAAATTCAAAGATTATTCTGCAAGAGTGGGGTATTAACTCAGATATACACAGATCAAGAAGAATTACACAACAAATTTTAGCAGATAATGATTATATTTTAACAATGACGGAAGAGATAAAACACAGAATACTAAATGAGTTTCCAGATGGAAAATCTAAAATCTTCAGTTTGGGTGAGTTTACGGGTTTTAACGAGGATATTGAAGATCCTTACGGTATGGATTTGAGCTATTATGAAAAAACAGCTCTGCAAATTAAGGAAATGATCGATCGTTTAAGTATGATGATTATTAATAATGAAGTTTGATTCAGGAGAAAAGATGCCTTCAGTGTTTTGGATTGCTGGTGAAAATTCAGGCGATTTACACGCTTCTTATGTAATGAAACAGTTAAATCAATCAGGTTATGATTTTAATCATTGTGGCATAGGTGGATACCATATGCAAAGCAACGGCTTAAAGGCTTTATTTCCTTTTAACCGGTTTAATGTAATGGGTTTCTTTGAAGTGATTAAACACCTGAAATTTTTTGCTAAAGTAGAAAAAGAAATTAAAAATCATTTTATAAAAAATAAACCTGACTTGCTCGTATTGGTTGACTATCCCGGATTAAATTTGAGAATGGCAAAAGTAGCAAATGAAATGGGTATTCCAGTCTTTTACTATATTTCACCTCAGTTTTGGGCATGGAAACATCATCGGGTCAAACAACTGGCTGAATATACTCAGAAAGTGGCATGTATATTGCCTTTTGAACCAGATTTACTTCATATTCATCAGGTGGATGCTGAATATGTAGGTCATCCCATTATTGAAGAGATCAGTATCAAATGTGATAAACAACAGTTTGGAAAGATGATGAACTTAAATCCTGATAAGAAATGGATTTCATTCTTTCCTGGTAGCCGTAAAGATGAAGTCGAAAAGTTATTGCCAATTTATTTAAAAACGATTAGTCTGATGAATAAAAATCATTATGAATTTATGATTTCAAGAGCATCCACTATTCGTGAAAGAGATTTCATGGATTTGTTGAATAGAAATTGTGATGATTTGAACCAGATAAAAATTGTGTCATCCAATAATTATGAAATGATGAAACATTCTGATTTCTCGGTGATTAAGTCAGGAACCAGTACACTGGAAGCCGCTTATATCGGGACTCCTTATCTGATATGTTATAAAGCAAATCCAATTTCTTATTGGATTGGAAAGAAAATTGTAAAAATAAAATTTATCGGTTTACCGAATATACTGATGAACAGGATGCTTGTCCCAGAATTTATTCAAAATGATGTTAATCCTCAAAAACTTAAAGAGAAAATTGAAAGTACATTAGATAATGAAACCCTTTATCAAATGACAAAGGAAAACCTGTCTGAGATTCAGCAGGTTTTAGGTAAAAAATCGGCTAGTAAGCAAACTGCCCGATTAATTCTTGATTTGCTGAGAAGGACATAATGAAAAAGAGCTCTATTCAGGGAAAAATCCTGCTGTTTGTAGAAAAATATATAGCCTGGATCTTCCTGGTCTGTATGAAGATGAGCTTAAGATATCGGGTGATAGGTGATACTCATAAAGGTCAGAGAGTTGTTTATGTGCTTTGGCATCAAAATATTTTATCTGTCCTGTTGAGCAGAATTTATGAAAATATTGGAATTGTTGTTTCTGCCTCTTTTGATGGAGAGTTAATTGCTGCTCCGGCTGAATTGTTAGGATACAGGGCTATCAGAGGCTCTTCTTCTAAAAAAGGTGTCTCTGCTTTAAAAGAAATGCTTCAAATGATAAAAAGTAGTTCTATTGCCATTACACCTGACGGACCGAAAGGTCCGGCTCACAAAATTAAAGAAGGGGCAGTATTTTTAGCCTATATGGCAAAGCTTCCCATAATACCGGTTGTAGTCAAAACCAATAGAAAATGGCAGTTTAATTCATGGGATCATTTTATTCTGCCTAAACCGTTTTCTCTGACGGAAATTCATTATCTGGATCCAGTCTATGTGACTTCCAAAGAAGAGATCGGTGAGAAATGTATTGAAATAGAAAATCTGATGTTGGG
>JAGOCT010000066.1 GCA_017998585.1 Candidatus Cloacimonadota bacterium
ATTATCTGTTAAAAGCAAATGAATTAGAAAATATGGCAAAAACAAAAGAAAAGACAGATCATTTAAGTGAAATTCAATCAAAGTATGAAATGAACAATGCTAATCAGGACATGATTCAATTGATTAATCAAAGTCCAAGATTAACTTCAGTTGGGATAGTATCGAGTGGAATTGTTCATGAGATAAAACAACCCCTGTCTGCAATAAAAATATCATGTGAAAGCATTCTATACTGGTACAAACGAAATTTAGGTGCAATTCCTGAAATTGTCATTGATCAGCTGAAAGATATTTCTGTTAGTGTTAATTATGTTAATAAAATAATAGAACAAATAAGAACTTTTTGGAAAACTAATGAAGAACAAAGAGTTCGTGAAAGAGTCGAACTAAATCAGTTTTTAACTGAAAAAACGGCATTGATTAAAAACAGATTAAAATCAAAAGATATCTTTATTGAGGTTGTTACGACTGAAAGCCCTGTATATTCTGAGATTAATCCAAACTGTTTTGAACAAATCCTGCTTTATGTAATCAATATCAGTTTTGTTATTATTAATGAGCATCATGTCAGTACAGAACAGAAACTTAATCTCGTATTAAAACATGAAGTAGGCTTTAATGTGATTAAGATATGTTTTGATAAAAATTTAAAATTTTCGCTGGAAAAAATCTTAAGCCAGGCAACAGATAATGATCAGTATAAGAGTTTATTGCTTGATCTGAAAATAACAAAGTATTTTCTTAACCAGTTTAATGGTTACATATCGTATAATGATGAGCCCTATCCTCATTTAAAAATTGCTATCCCAGGTGAAAAAGGAAATAGCAATGAAGTCTAATATTTTCAACATCCTATATCTTGCACCCTATGAAAGAGGAATTTTAAAAAGATATCCTTCCATATCAAAAGCATGGAATCAATATAAATGGAAGGATTGCATTGATGCAACCCAGGAAATACTTAAAGAACTGTCTCCATTAGTGCAGGATAGTTATCAATATATCCTTTTCAGAGTGATGATGTATTGTCATTTTATGCTTAGAAATTTTGATGTATCTTATGATTATGCCATCAGAATTCTTGATTTAAGTTATGAAATGAAAGATAATATTCAAACATCAAGAGCTTTGATGGATATCGCAAGAATTCATAAGATAGTTGAAGATGTACCTATTGCGATAGAGATTTTAAAACAATCAATTCAGTTAAATCCAAACAACATCATCGCATTATCAGAATTATGTCTATCTTATCTTGAGATAAAGGAATTCGATAATGCAGAATGTAGTCTTAGACGAATAGAATTATTATATGAAGAAAAAGAATTTAACTATCCAGGTATAGTAATTGCTTTGATTAAGATATATCTTTACATTCAAAAAGCAGATTACAAAAAAGCAGAAAACATATTAAGCGAGATAGAGAAAGAATTTTATAATCCAGACTTGTCATTAGTCAGTCCTTTGTATTTCTTATTAAAGGGTTTAACTCAAATTAATAATAAAATGCCTGAGGAAAGTATTAAATCCTTAAATCAGTCTGTAGAATTGTCTAAATCGTATTATCGAAAAAATATTCTCATAAATTCTCTTAAATTGAGGTCTCAGGCACAAGCTGAGTTAAAACATTATAAAGAGGCATATGAAGATAGAATTTTTTATAACCAGTTGAGTAATGAGCTGAATAATATTCTGTTTAATCAAAGACTGGCAATTTTAAAAAAATACTACTACCGTAAACAGAATGAAATTAAGAACCAGCAAATTATAGAAAAAGCAGTAAGACTTACGACAGTTTCTTTAATGGCTGATAATATGATTTATGAAATTACACCTCATCTTCATTCAATTCATTTGAATATCGACACGATTCTTTTTTGGCATAAAAGACATCCAGGCATTTTACCGGGATTATTCCTTGAAGAAGTAAAAATGATTAGAGAATCCGTTGTTAGAACAGAAACCATTATTAAACAAATGAAGAACTTCTGGACTTTGAATAATGAAAATCCATCAGAAGAATGGGTAGAAGTTAATGATGCCGTTATTAAAGCAGAAAAACTGGTTATTAATCATCTGGAGCAAAATATACATATTGAGATGAACTTATCTGAACAACCTCTTTATATAGCGGGTAATCCTATTCTTATTGAACAGATTTTGATCAATCTACTCAATAACGCAATTCAAGCATTAAGAAAATCTAATAAACCTGAGAAAAAAGTGATAATTAGTACAGAATTAGCTGAGCAAAAGGTACATATTAATGTTGATGATAATGCAATCGGATTCTATTATGATGCCTATCCACGTGAGACAGATTTTTTTAGCTCAAGTAAATCAGATTTTGATGGTATGGGTTTAGGATTGATGATATGTAAAAATTTTCTTGACCGTTTTAATGGTTCAATTAGTTTTATAAATAATGAAATCGGTGGTGCAGGTATTAGAATGATATTACCTGCTAAACCAAATCATAACACATGGTTATTGAAAGGAAGTAATTGAGGGATTTATGAAAATATTACTCGTGGACGATGAAGATTTAAGTCGTAAAGCAATTAACAATTTTTTAACAAATTATCTGGGCTTTACAGTAGATCAATTTCATGATCCAAAAGCAGCACTTAACTGTTGGCATTCAGAACATCATTCTTTAGTTATTTCTGATATAAAGATGCCAGGAATGTCTGGACTTGATCTTCTAAAAACGATCAAGGCTTCTCCAGATTCTCAATATACTGATGTTATACTGATTACAGGGCATGCAGATTTAAATTCATCTATTCAAGCACTCAGATCAGGAGCTTGGGATTATCTTATAAAACCAATCGATGTGGAAGAGTTAGCTGCTGTGATTAATAAAGCTCAGGAACATCTGACATTGCTTAAAGAAAATGAAGAATATAAAAATGATTTTGATGAGAAATTGAGTGCGAATACAGCTGAAGTTCATACAAAACTAAAAAAAATTAGTTCAGCTTATTCTGATATTGTTGGCATCGGAAAGATAGGTGTATTTTCAGATAAAATGAAACACATCAAAGATTTGGCAATCAGATTTCATCTAGACAGATCAATTCCTGTTCTGATTACTGGAGAAACAGGTACTGGCAAGGAAATTTTAGCAAGAATGATTCATTATGGGGAAGGACTTGAAACAACCCCTTTTGTTACAATCAATTGCTCATCTATAACAAGCTCCTTGTTTGAAAGTGAATTATTTGGTTATGAAGGGGGCTCATTTACAGGTTCAAAAAAAACAGGTACTATAGGAAAACTCGAAATGGCTCAGGGTGGATCTATCTTTTTAGATGAGATAGGAGATATGCCATTAGATTTACAGCCTAAACTTCTAAGAGTCATTCAGCAAAAGGAAATGTATCGTGTGGGTGGCGTAAAGAAAATCGAATTAGATGTACGCTTCATTTGTGCAACAAATCGAGATATTCCTTCAATGATTGGAGAAGGTACATTTCGTAAAGATTTGTTTTATCGTTTAAATGCAGGGAGTTTACATATTCCTGCCCTCAAAGAAAGAAAAGAAGATATTGTACCTTTAGCTCAGATGTTTTTAAGAGATTTTTCTGAAAGTAAAAAAAGAAGATTTAAATTAATTTCCAAAGTAGCGATGAATATACTGGAATCTTACGAATGGCCAGGGAATGTTCGTGAATTACAAAACACAATTGAAAGAGCAACGGTCTTATATGATGATATCGAACTAAAACCCTCTCATATAGATTTTTTAGGCGAAATAACAGAAGAATTTTCTGAACCCGAAAAAGTATTAGGGAATAATGATATCGTGATTAATTTGCCTGAAAATGGAATAACTCTTGAAGAACTTGAAGAATATCTTATTAAAAAAATATTAAAAAAGTTCGATGGAAATAAATCTAAAGTTGCACAGTATCTTAATGTGTCTAGAAATACTATCAGAAGGAAATTGAAAGAAATATGAATACTTTTTTAAAAATTAGAGAAAAGATTCAGTTATTTTTCTTTTTAATCAGTGTGTCTTTACTTTTTATGTTTTTTTACAATTTTTTAGAAGTTATTCATAAGTTATGTCCATACTCAATCATATGCTTTGGAACGATGAGTATTCATTACGGTCAGATAGTTTATCCGGTTACATTAATAATCTCACTTATTCTGACCTTATCAGTGTTATGGGCTGGTAGATGGTTTTGTGGTTATATTTGTTTTTTAGGAACAATACAGGAATGGATATACAGAACTTTTCACAAAAAGTGTCTTCCATTTTTAAAAATCAATAAAATTGATGAAAAACGACTAGGTGTATTGAAGTATTTAATTCTTTTACTCACTATTGTTTTGGGATTTGTGGGTTTATCAAGAATCTATATGAACTTTTGTCCTGTAATGGCAATTGGATGGGTAAAAAACATTACAATACCTGGAATTATTACTTTATTTATAATTTTAGTCGGGAGTGCATTTATTGAACGGTTTTGGTGCCGTTTTTTATGTCCTTATGCAGCTCTAATGAATCTCATCATTTTTATAGGCAAATCATTTAACATTAAATCTCATCAAATAAAAAGAAATCTCGAAACTTGTATTGACTGTGGAATTTGCTGTAAAGCTTGTCCAATGAACATTGATTTGTTAGAAGAAGAAGTAATTGAAAATCCTAACTGCATTAAATGCTTTAGATGTGTACAAAAATGCCCCAAAAAAGGAACATTAAAATAAAAGGAATAAATATGTATTTAAAAAGAGTTCTCATTCTAATTGGAATCATCAGTCTTAGTCTGATTTTGTTTTCACAAGTAAATAAATACCGTATTAATCAAAAACAATGTATTGGTTGTGGTTTATGTGTTCAATCAAAAATATGCCCAACTCAGGCAATAACAATGAAAAATGGAAAAGCGGAAATTAACACTTCAAAATGCATCGGTTGTGGATTATGTAAAAATGGATTAAAATCTTATAAAGGATGCCCTGTAAATGCGATTAATGCTGATATGACTTTACAAACAGAAAACATAGTTCAAAATGAACCCCAAAAAGAAAAAGTAAATAATGATGTTGTTGTTAACAAAAATGAAGATGTACAAACTGATAAAAAAAAACTAGCAGAAGTTGAAAAAAAAGCAGTTTCAAAAGTTGATTCTGTTAAAACAGAAGATGATAACAATGTGATTCAAAAAGTGATCTACTTTATTGATGAAAAGCTGTGTATCGGATGCAGGCTATGTGTTTCACAATGTCCTGTAAATGCGATATCAATGGTAAAAGGAAAAGCTGTTATTGATTTAGAAAAATGTATTTCATGTGGGCTTTGTAAAAATGGTAATCCCTCAACTAATTACAAAGGATGCCCTGTATCTGCAATTAAAACAAAATAAAGATATTATAAAAGCGGTTGTTTTAAAAAAACAACCGCTTAATTATTTGATAAAATTACTTAACAGCTTCTTTTAATTTACTACCTGCTTTGAAAACAGGTGCTTTACAAGCAGGAATGCTGATAGGTTCTTTAGTAGTAGGGTTAATACCCTTACGTGCTTTTCTTTCGATCACGTTGAAAGTTCCAAAGCCAACAAAGGTGATTTTTTCACCAGCTTGAAGGGCTTCTGTTATACCATCTAAAACAGAATTCAAAGCAAAAGATGCAGCTTTCTTTGTGATTTTTGCATCTTCAGCGACCTTAGCAATTAAATCTTCACGAGTCATAACTACCTCCAATTTATTAATTTAGTCAATTTAACAAAATTGAAATTATCTTGTCAATAAAAATTTTCATAAATTTTAATATATTTGTTTTGAAAACTCTTAACATATTGAAAAATAGCTAATTGCGTTTTTTAAAACAATGTATTTGTTTTCTAGTATTAGAGTATCAATACAACTATTTTGAATCATAAATAATTAGAATCCAAGCCCAATTCCGACATTTGCAGTGTTATATTTTGCAAAGCTATAATCACCGTATAATTTTAAGAACAAAAGACTAAGACGCATACCAACAGTTGCTTTCATCGAATTATCCGATTCAAGTTCTAATTTAACAGGAATTTCAGTAACCATTGGAACAGCAGGGTTAGAAGGGTTAAAAGTCTCTTTGGTAAACTTGTATTCAGCAAGAAAATCAGTCTTTTCCCAACCTAAACCACCATAGAATGTAAATATTAAGAATTTCTTACTGAGTTGAGCATTAGCAGCTAAGGACTTAATTTCAATTAACTCGCCGACTTCAAGTTTTTGATAAAAACCCTGAATAGCGACATCAATTGGAATTATTCCTGGAAAATACTGGTCTATACTATGTTTTACACCAATACCTAAAAACCCGACATCACCAATTTCTTTGTCTACTTCAGTTTTTGGAAAATATCTTAACTGAACTTCATTACCAAAAGGAAGACCTAAAGCAAACTGAGGCATTACTAAAGGTAATCCCGCCAGATCAAGACCATCAGGCATTTTTAAAGGATCTATGCTTACAGGAACTCCGTTTACCTCTGTAACTCCTGTAAAACTTCCACCATCAGTTCCAAAAATAGTTGCTGTTTCAATCTCATTTTCCTGATAAGGATTAAACGTATCTCCAATAAATGGGTTTGTTACATTAAAAGATTTGTCTTCATCAGGAACAAAAGTTGTCATAACATTAAAGCTTAATTGAAATCTAAAGGGTTTTAAAACCTTTGCAGTGTTATACAGTCCACTGTTAAGATTACCGCTAAAACAGTTAACTGCAGGTTGGATGAACTTCTCTGCATTTTCCTGACCAAATTATTGAAGTTTTTCCTCAATAGTTTCTGCAAATAACATACTCACAGAAATAATCATGATTAAGCCGATTACAAGGGTCTTTTTCATTTTGACCTCCCTATATTTTATTTTAACAAATTATACAAGCTATTATTCCTAATGTCAATAAAAATTTATATTTTTTTTGAAATACAGACAATACCATTCCCTTTTTTGTTTTTTAAATTCATATCCAAAAACATAAAAATCAAGTTAAAAGGAACTACTATTATAAAGTAAAGAGGAAGAATCATAAAAAAAAGTTTAGATAGACTGAGTAATGATAAAGGTATTTTCATACCAATATTCCAATAAAGTTTACCCCAGAACCCATAAGAATAGTATATTTCTAATATTTTAAAGCCTGTTTTTTTTAATTTATTTTCTAACTCCAGCATTGAATAACCAGGTCTGACATGTTCTTCTGTAAATGCGGCAGCTTTATCTAAATTGCTAGGTGTAGAAATGATGAGTTTTCCTTCATGATTCATTGTCTGATATATGTTTTTCAAAACTGATATATCGTCTTGAATATGCTCCAGAATGTCAATTGCAATTACCAGATCTGTTTTTTGGGGACATATAAAAGATTGTAAATCTCCCTGGTATATTTTTATTCTTTTACAATTAGAAGGCAATGAACTTTGATATGAAAGCATATAATCTGTTTTTAAATCCATAGAAACGATATCAGCTTTAGGGAAATGGTTTAAAATAAAGTCTGTATATTGGCAAAAACCTGCACCTGCATCATAAAAAGTAAATGGTTCAGTTTTTTGATAGTATTTTTTGATAGATTTTTTTACATAAAGCTGTCTCAGTATCGTAATATCGAGAATCAGGTAAAACACTTTTCTAAAAAGCTTGTTATGATGTATGAGTTTTGCGAAAATATTTTTAACAGGATCGTATTTCATATTTCTCCAATAATGTTTGTTATTTTTAAAAAAAGAGACGTACATAAGTACGTCTCTATATAAATATCTAGCTTATAGATTGTAGTATAAATTCATTTCATATGGATGAGGTCTTTGATCAACAGCATTAACTTCTTTCATTTTTATCTCTATCCATGACTCTATCAACTCTTTATTAAACACATCGCCAGCAAGTAAATACTCATGATCTGATTTCAATGCGAGCAAAGCATCTTCAAGATTAGTTGGGATAGACTTTAGTTCATCTTGCATTTTTTTAGGCCAGTTAAACACATTATCATCATATGGTC
>JAGOCT010000067.1:0-2005 GCA_017998585.1 Candidatus Cloacimonadota bacterium
CATGTTTATTCCTGACGTGGAAAAAACACCTTATATTTTTCTGATTCGTCCGCGCCGATTTGGTAAATCATTATTCCTGACTACACTTCATGCGTATTATGATATTAAATACAAAAACCGTTTTAATGAATTATTTCACGATACCTGGATACTTGAGCATCCGACCGAAGAAAGAGGAATGTATATGGTGCTCTATTTCAATTTCTCGGCTATCTTGAAAGAAAAAGAGAAGATTCAGGAAGATTTTAACCGGTATTGTTTACTTGAAATAGACACTTTTGTAAAAAAATATAAAGATTATATCCCTGAAGAAATATTGATTGAACTGGATAAATCTTCTCTTGCTCATGAAAAACTTCATATTTTAGCCAGTAAACTACGCGAAACAGATTACAAAATCTACCTTCTCATAGATGAATACGACAATTTTACCAATACGCTGTTAACTGATTTTGGTGAACAGGAATACAAAAAAATTACCAGGCAGGCGGGTTATTTTAAACAGTTTTTTACCAATCTGAAAATGCTGACCTCAGGGATAGGCTCCGGACTGGCAAGGCTTTTTATTACTGGTGTCTCTCCTGTTACCATGGATGATGTAACCAGTGGTTTTAATATTGGGGATAATATTACTAATTCTGTTACGTTTAATTCAATACTTGGCTTTACAGAAAAGGATGTCAATGATATACTGGACTACTATATTTCAGTTGGAGAACTTAAAATTGATAAGACAAAAGCCCTGGAAGTTATGAAGAAATGGTATGATCATTATATTTTTTCATTTGATAGTGATAATTCTGTTTACAACTCTGATGCTGTATTATATTTTATTAAAGAAGCTACAGATTCACAAAAAATTCCAAGAAATCTCATTGATGACAATCTTCGTATGGATTATGGTAAACTCAGGTATCTGATCATCATGGACAAAAAACTCAATGGCAACTTTGAAAGTCTTTCTAAAATTGCCGATGATGGCGGGATTGCTTCTGATATTGTGAGCAGTTTTCCTTTTGACCGAATCACTGATCCGGACAATTTTATCTCTCTGCTCTACTATTTTGGTTTACTGACCCATTCCGGCAGAACCATCAAGGGAAGACCCTGGCTGGTAATCCCCAATGAGAGTATTCGCCGGATGATTTTTGAATATATCAGAGAGTCAGTCTATTATGCCTATCATTTCTCTTTTGACATTCTGAAACTCAAGGATAATCTGGCAGATATGGCTTATACAGGGGAATTCAAACCAGTCTTCTATTTTATCGAATCACTCATCAAGGCGCAGACCAAACTCAGAGATTATATGGACAATGAAAAAGTTGTCAAAGCCTTTTATCTGGCATATATGAATATCTATGATTTTTACATTGCAGCTTCAGAAGAAGAGATGAATAAAGGCTATGCCGATATGATCCTTAAGCCCTTTGTTGCACGTTATCCAGATATGGAATATGCCTGGCTGATTGAATTTAAGTATATACCCCGCAGTGTTAAAGATAAAGCACTCGAAAAAGAAGTCACTATAAAGATTGCCGATGCACAAAAACAACTGAGTCAGTATGCTAATGACGACTTTGTCTGCAAGATGCTGTCACTGCAACCTTACGGTGATATCAAACTCAAAAAAGTGATTATTGTATTCCACGGTTGGGAACTGGCTTATTGTGAAGAATACGCTGAATAATTGTGAATGATAAATGGTGAATTATGAGTAGTTCAAACAGTATAACAAGGAAGAGTAACTTTTTCTGCAAGCAGGATACTCGCAGTACGATATGCACAAACAGGATGCTTGCGTTACATCTAAACATAAAGGAGATAGAATGTCATCTATATTGACGTATTTAAAAGATCATATACTTGTCTTTGATGGGGCTATGGGTACCATGATTCAGAGATATAAATTATCAAGAGAAGATTTTCAAGGTTTTGAATGTAATGATTATCTGAGTGTTGTAAAGCCGGAAATTATAAAAGATATACATCGCCAGTATCTTCA
>JAGOCT010000067.1:2105-8005 GCA_017998585.1 Candidatus Cloacimonadota bacterium
GGGCTATGGGTACCATGATTCAGAGATATAAATTATCAAGAGAAGATTTTCAAGGTTTTGAATGTAATGATTATCTGAGTGTTGTAAAGCCGGAAATTATAAAAGATATACATCGCCAGTATCTTCAAGCAGGCGCACAGATTATTGAAACCAATACATTTAACTCTTCATTGGCTTCTTTAAAAGAATATAAACTGGAAGATAAACTTATTGAGATTAACAGATCAGCAGTCAGACTGGCGAAAGAAGTGATTAAAGAATTTTCTACGACAGAAAGACCTTGTTTTATATCAGGTTCTGTTGGACCTGGTACTAAACTACCTTCACTGGGTCATAATCAGTTTGATGAGATTGTGGATAGTTATTATCCGCAGATTTTAACTTTAGCAGAAGAAGGTGTGGATATTCTTCAGATTGAAACCAATCAGGATCCTCTGCATATCAAGGCAGTTTTATATACCTGCTACAAGGTTTTTGATGAGTTAAAATGCAAACTACCCATTATTGTTCAGGCAACTATTCAGGATAACGGTCAGATGCTCGTGGGAACGGATGTTTTAGCCTATCTGCATACATTTTCCACTATGCCGGTAGATGTCATTGGCATTAATTGCGGAACGGGTCCTCATTACATGGAATCTTATATTAAAACCCTTTCTGAAAATAGTAATAAAATGATTTCTTTGTTACCAAATGCTGGTCTTCCTATAGTTAAAGACGGGGAATTAACTTATGATCTGACTGCTCAGGAGTTTGCTCAGATTACTGCCAATTTGGTTAAAAAATACAATATCAGAATGGTTGGCGGATGTTGTGGTACTAATCCGGATTTTATAAAAGCCTTAGCTGATGAAATTGTAAAAATTGAGTTATCTGATAAAAATATTTCCTACGAAAACCATCTGACTTCTCTATTTTCTGCTCAAACGATCAATGTACAACCCAAACCGCTGATTATAGGTGAGAGAGCTAATACAAACGGTAGTAAAAAGTTTAAGACTCTGCTTGAAGAAGAAAAATGGGATGAAATGCTTGAAATATGCCGTTCACAGCAGGAAGAAGGAGCTCATGTTTTGGATATCTGTCTGACCCATCTAAATCGTAATGAAATAAAAGACGTACAGACTTTTTATCCCATGCTGAATAATTCGGTGCAGATACCGCTGATGATTGACAGTACTTCTGTTAAAACTGTGGAAACAGCCTTGAAATATATTGCAGGTAAACCGATTATCAATTCCTGTAATTTTGAAGAAGGTGATGATAAAGTCGCAGAGTATCTGGAAATTGCCAAAAGACTCAATGCAACTCTAATCTGTCTGGCAATTGATGAAAGCGGTATGGCGAAGGATTTTGAGCATAAGAAGGCGATACTAAACCGTTTTATGTCATTAGCTGAAAAGATTGGCGTACCAAAGCAAAATCTTTTTTTTGACTGCCTTACCTTCTCTCTGGCAACCGGCGAGGAAAGTTATCGTGATGCCGGCATTGAATCTATCCGAATGATTGAATATATAGAGAAAAATGAACCTTTGGTCAATTCAATGATGGGTGTCAGTAATGTGTCCTTTGGCTTAAAACCAAAAGTCAGAAAGTATTTAAACTCAGTATTTCTGGCTGAATGTGTAAAACATGGACTGGATGCTGCGATTGTCAATTCTTCCAAAATATTACCGGTTCATGACATTGATCAGAACATTCTAACTTATTGCCTGGATCTGATTTATAATCGAAGAAATGATGACAGAGATCCTTTAATTTTACTTGCAGAATGCAGTGTCGAAAACAAAGAAAACATCATTGCTGATAATACCCTGCCTTTTGCTGTTCAAATGGAAAATAAAGTGATAAAAGGCAGTTTGACAGAACTGGAGGTCATTATTCCTCATTTACTTGAAGAAATGGATGCTCTGGAAATTATTAATAACATCCTTATTCCTTCCATGCAAAAAGTAGGAGTCCTCTTTGAGAGTGGTAGATTGCAATTGCCTTTTGTGCTTAAATCAGCCGAAGTAATGAAAAAATCAGTTGAGATGCTCAAACCTTACATGCCTGAAAACAGTGGAAAAGAAAACAAATCAATGCTTTTGGCAACAGTGAAAGGTGATGTACACGACATTGGTAAAAATCTAGTGCAGATCATACTTGAAAATAATGGCTACCGTATCATCGATATTGGCGTAAAACAAAGTCCCCAGCAGATTAAACAGGCGATTGAAGAACATAAACCCCAGTCTTTGGGTTTAAGTGCCCTTTTAATCAAATCCACTTACTATATGAAAGAAACACTTGAATATCTTCAGCAGGCTGGTATTAATATTCCGGTAATCTGTGGAGGCGCTGCGCTCAATGAAGAGTTTGTAAAAAAAGAACTGCAAAGTGTCTATAATGGAAAAGTGGTTTTTGGAAGGGATGCTTTCTCAGGGTTGGACTTCATGAAGAACATGTAATAAATCAACTATTACGTACTGTGAACTATCTACTTTTTAAAAAGCATTATCAAATAGTTTACAGTACGTATCGAATTTACCATTCTACACAAGCTCAGTAAAAAAACAATCAACCTACAGAGAGCTGTTATATAAATTTATAATAGAATCGTTACAAGTAGTGAGTTTATCAAAAATCTATTGTTTGTAATCAAAAGCCCTAAAAACTCACCTTTCGTTCCTCTTTTATCTCTATTCCTTTCCTCTTACAAAACAATCAAAATATCAATCATACAAGCGCTCAGTATATATATTATTGTAGTTTTTCTACAGGATAGATAAGGGAATTATATGATTATTAAAAAGAATAATACCGACTATAATGGAGAGATTTTTAAAAGATAATGCTTTGTATTTTAAAACTTATAAAAAATACATTAGTCAATTATCAAATCAGATGAAAATGATTTTTGAACTACTGAACAAATATGATACATAAAAAAGTTGAAAAACTTGAGTTTTACCTGAAATGACAAATCAAAGAATAGATGGATACAATAAGTCATAATAACTCTTGCATTGAATCCGTTACTAATACTCATAAGAATCAAACCGAAAATTTTTCAAAGAAATACTTTGACATTTTTACAAGAAAAATCAAAATGTTAAAAAAATAACAGAAGGTTATGCTAATGGCTTTTATTCACCTTCATAATCACACACAGTACAGTGTGTTAGATGGCGCTTGTCAGACTTCCAAAATGCTTGAGCTGGCTTCAAAATATGGTATGCCGGCAGTTGCAATGACTGATCACGGAAATATGTTCGGAACAGTTGATTTTTCCAATGCTGCAAAAAAATATGGAATCAAACCGATTTTTGGGATGGAAGCATACGTTGTTAATCATGATTATGACCATCCTGAATCTAAAAAAGATGAAAAGTATCATCTGGTCTTACTGGTTAAAAATGAAATTGGATACAAGAACCTGATGAAGCTTTCTACGTACAGCTATACTCAGGGTTTTTACTATAAACCGCGTGTTTCAAAAAATATATTACGTCAGTATTCAGAAGGGTTGATCTGTTTATCAGCCTGCATTCACGGCGAGATTCCCTGGCTTTTGCTAAAAAACAGAAATGAAGAAGCGGCAAAGGCACTGGAGTTTTATAAAGATTTATTCAGAGAGGATTTTTATATTGAAATCCAGGATCATGAGATCGAAGATGAAAAAATCGTCATGCCAAAACTGATTCAACTGGCTGAAAGCACCAATACGCCAATGGTAGCGACCAACGACTGTCATTATCTGCTCAGAGAACACTCCAAAGCACATGATGTTTTGCTCTGTATTCAGATGAACAAAACCCTGGCTGACCCTAACCGGATGAAGTATTCCCCTCATCTCTACTTTAAAACTGAAGAAGAAATGCGGGCAATTTTTCCAAATCATCAGCAGGCTTTTGACAATACAATGGAAATTAATGATAAAATTGACTTTAAACTCAATTATGATAAATTTCTCTTGCCTAAAATCGATATTCCGGACAAATTCAATAATCAATCTGAATATCTGAGAGATTTATGTTATTCAGCAGCTCCGGTGCGTTATCCGGAAGTTACTCAGGTGATTCGTGACCGTATAGATTATGAGTTGTCAGTCATCGGGAAAATGGGCTTTGACGGCTACTTTTTGGTTGTGAAGGATTTTATCGATGCGGCACGCAGACGTGATGTACCGGTCGGTCCGGGTCGTGGTTCAGCAGCAGGCAGTATTATCGCCTATCTTTTGGGGATCACACAGCTTGATCCTTTGAAATACAATCTATTTTTTGAACGTTTCCTCAATCCAGATCGTGTCAGTATGCCCGATATTGATATTGACTTTTGTGCAGAAGGTCGTAGCAAGGTCATTGATTATGTCATTGAAAAGTATGGGCGAGAATCTGTAACTCAAATTATTACATACGGAACACTAGGAGCCAAATCTGTAATCAAAGACGTGGCAAGAGTAATGGAAGTATTGCCTGCAGATTCTAATAAAATCACTAAAGTCATGCCATCAACACCTGGTATTACGCTGAAAAAATGTTTGGATGAGTCTCCTGAATTTAAGAAAATGATGGAATCAAATGAATTATATGCTTCGATTCTCGATTACAGTATGGTGATAGAAGGTCTGATCCGTCAAATCGGTATTCATGCTGCAGGTGTTGTGATAGGGCCAGGTGATCTGAGTGATTATATTCCATTGGCAATCAGTAATCAGAAAGATGGCGATCCGGTAGTATTGGTACAGTATGAAGGCAAATGGCTAGATGATCTTAAACTCTTGAAAATGGACTTTTTAGGTCTGAAAACACTGACAATTATTAAACATACGCTCGCCTTAATTAAGAAATATAAGAAAATTGACATAGATATTGAAAATGTTGACCTGCATGATCAAAAAGCCTATGAACTGCTGGCCAATGGTTTAACTGATGGTATTTTCCAGTTTGAATCCGATGGTATGAAGAAATATCTGATTGAATTGAAACCCAATCAGTTTGAAGATCTAATCGCAATGGTAGCACTTTACCGACCTGGTCCAATGCAGTTTATCCCCAACTATATTCGCAGAAAACACGGAGTGGAAGCTGTTTCTTATGAGCATCCGCTGATGGAAAACACGCTGAAAGAAACTTACGGCGTTACAGTCTATCAGGAACAGGTGATGCAGTTGTCACGTGAGCTGGGCGGTTTTACCGGTGGTGAAGCAGATGGTCTGCGTAAAGCAATTGGTAAGAAAAAACTGGACATGATGGAGAAGCAAAAAGGCAAATTCATGGAAGGAGCCAAGAGTAAAGGTATTTCTGAAGATGTTATAGAAAGTATATGGGCAGGCTGGGTCAATTTTGCCAGCTATGCATTTAATAAAAGTCATGCTGCCTGCTATGCTTTCGTTGCGTATCAGACTGCCTATTTAAAAGCACACTATCCGGTTGAATACATGACAGCCCTGCTTTCTCTGGAAGAGAATCCGGATAAAATTCCCCAGTTTATTCATGTGGCAAAGAAGATGGGAATTGATGTGTTGCCCCCTTCAGTCAATTACTCCGAAGCAGAATTTACCATCCATGAAAATAAGATCATGTTTGGTTTACAGGCAATCAAGAATGTAGGTTCTGCTGCAGTGTCATCAATAATCAGAGAAAGAAATGAAAACGGACTGTATAAAAATATCTTTGAACTGACTGAAAGAGTTGATTCTCAATCTGTTAATAAAGCAGTACTAGAAAGCCTGATTTATGCCGGAGCTATGGATGAACTGGAAGGCAGTCGTGAACAGAAAATAGCCTCTATTGAAAAAGCAATGAATTGTGCAACGGAAGTGCAAAACAATAAGAAAAAAGGACAAATTACACTCTTTGATTTCTTCGAACCGGAAGAGAAATTGAGTTGTAATGCTGAACTGGTTCAGGCAACAG
>JAGOCT010000068.1 GCA_017998585.1 Candidatus Cloacimonadota bacterium
GATAAAATCTGCTTTTAAGTCTTTGTGTGCATCATTCAGAAAAGAACCTTCATGATTCCATCTGATTTGAGAACTGTCAATTCCTCGTATAGCAAGGCTCATTTTGCACAAGCGCCAGGTGGTTTGATTACTTTCCTGTCCAAAGATAGAAATATCATTTACTTTACCCTGATGTTCTGTTACAAATTTCTCAGATTGGACAAACATACCGCCTGATCCGCAACAAGGATCAAAGACTCTCCCCTGATAAGGTTCAAGCATTTCAACCAGCAATTCCACAACACTTCTCGGAGTATAGAATTGCCCGCCTTTTTTACCTTCCGCCAAAGCAAATTCACCCAGAAAATACTCAAAGACATGACCAAGCACATCTGCACTTCGTGCTTTTGTATCACCCAGGGCAATATTGCCAATTAAGTCAATCAATTCTCCCAAACTTGTCGGGTCTAAGTTTTGACGGGCATATACTTTGGGCAATACCCCTTTTAAAGAAGAATTCTCTTTTTCGATTGCATCCATGGCATTGTCAATATACTTGCCTATATCCGGTTGTTTCGCTTTTGACAATAGCATATTCCATCGGGCATCCGGCGGAACAAAGAAAACATTCTCTGCTTTGTATTCGTCTTTATCTTCAGGGTCAGCGCCTAGTGCTATTTCATCTTTAAGTTTCCCAAACAATTCTTCAAACGCATCAGAAATATACTTTAGGAATATTAAGCCGAGTACGACATGTTTATATTCTGCCGCATCAATATTTTTCCTGAGTTTATCTGCTGTTTTCCAGAGTTGTTTTTCTAATGATTCTTCTTTCCCATTTTCTTTTGCTTTTGCCATTTAATATCCTCTTAATCAATCTGCTAAAAACCTGACAATAAGAAGGCTATTGCTGAACTGTACTACGCTTAAAAAGTATCTTCAAACTCATCTTAACCTTCTTAGTTAGATTTCCTTATTATAATGAACAACTTTCATAGATAAAAACTACTAAATATATTTTTCAAAATATGCAAGCTTTTTTTTAAAAAAATATTAAATTAATATATTAACTGTATGTATCTTGATTATAATAGAATGCAACACAATACTTTAAAAACTTCTTATGAATGAATTTATTTACTGCCGGATAGACATTAAGTATCTAAAAATCAATGTGTTTGAGTATCCCTGCTGACAAAAAGGGCAATTCTAAGTAAGTACTCAGGTTATATTTTCAATTTCTAGTTTATCCGCAGTAAAGAGTAAATAAATGACGATTTTGTCATGGGATTTGTGAAATG
The DNA here is from genome assembly GCA_017998585.1 of Candidatus Cloacimonadota bacterium. Next base: position 1,281 of record JAGOCT010000068.1, read on the forward strand.
GAGTGTAGTATTCCCCTCCCGTGGAGAGCCTGTGCAAAAACCAAAATTCCGTAGGAATGACCGAGTGGTAGCCAGATGCGGAAGCGTCTGGTATATAGTGTGTTACACATCAAGCGCCGTAGGTGCGGCCGAATAAAGTTTACATTTTTGCTCAGACTCTGGAGGGGTGTGACGGGGTGGTACGTTAAAAAATACCTAGAAAAGTAAGGTTTATACAATGGTGAAACATAAAATATCAGCTGAATAATTTCAAATATTCTGATACACCCTCTATATGAATTACCCGGACAAAAATGCACTTTTTTGTCTTTTTGGCAAAATTATTTTGAATTTAGTTTTAAAAACAAGGATTTCTTGGATGAACACGGATAAAAACTGCATTTTAGCACAGACTCTCCAACGGAGCTGAACAAACCTATGTAGGGATAACTATCCTTAGTTATCCCAAGGTTACAAGGATTAGTTCAACTAGGGATAGTTGAACTTACATCCCATTGTTCCGCTCCTCCGGAGCGGTGTGGGGGAGGGGGATTCCTTTGCTACGAAGATATCAGGGCTAAAGCCCCTCATTTTTATCCGTGTTCATCCGTGCAATCCGTGGTTAGAGTTCATTTTTCGTGTCTTTCGTGTTTTTTAGTGGTTGTATAAATCAGGGCTAAAGCCTCTTCTTTGCGGTCTTAGCGTCCTTTGCGAGATATCTGATATATCAAAACAGATTGATCAAATCGGATTTACGGCATTCCGCTACGCTCCATTTCGCAAATCCCTACAAACAGTTTATACATTTGTCGAAAGGCTTTTTCCCTTGACTTTATGACATTGTGCTTCACCCTGGTCAAGGACTCTTTCGTTCCTCTGGAACTCTTTTCCGTGATTTCCGTGCCTTCCGTGGTTGTTAACTTTTCTTTTTTTTATCCGTGTTCGTTCGAATGAGTTACGCATTCAATATCGTCTGATTTAAATGCTTTAAAAATGATTTCGTCTTTCAACTCGTCTCCTTCGTATTACTAACGTAATAAGCAATAAAAGTGTTGGTAAAAATATAAAATTTTTAATGATTATTGTTGAATCAGTTATGATATCTCTTCCTGCCAATTGTAAAAATCCATTATGAATGACTTTTTCATTTTGAATTATACATAATGAAGTAGTAATACATTTTAAAATTTCATGAAATGTCTGTAAATCAGCATATTAACTCTATATGCATTCTGGCATCAAAATCGCATAAAGTATTTTAAAAGGAAAGGAAAAGGGAAGGAAAAGGAATCAACTCAAAAATCATGTAAAATAAATTGCTTAAAAATTCAAAGAAAGGAATGAAGATGAAAAAAATCATACTAACAATACTCAGCATAATCATTATGACATCGCTGATATCAGCAGCGGAGATCAGTGGAACTCTCTTTAGTCATGAGGGTTTATGCAATAAATCCTGTCAAAAAATAAAACTAATAGAAAGTCGCCAGACGGTTTACACCGATCATCAGGAGAAATTTACCTTTCGAAATGTTAAACCAGGCAGATACACACTCATTGTTTATACAGATTCTAAACCTGAAATATGCGAACATATTCTGCTTAAAAAAGGACAAAAATCCTGTTATTCCTGCTTTGATATTCATGGCACAGGTGTTAAAGCACAAAGATATAAGAATATAAAAATTTAAAAATTTTAGAATGCGGTAAACAATCAATAAGTCAAAACGGCCTCCTGACAAAATGAATTTTATATAGATCCTCCGTCTTCTTACCGCATTCTTCTAATATAAAAAAAAGGGAAAGCTATGTGGTTTATTGATTACAATTTTAAAAATAATTTAAAAGAAATGTGTCGCTTGTTAATTGAGAGTAATGGCAGATTTAACAGCTCTCTGGACTGGTCTCTGGGCAGATTGATTGATTGGAAATATGGTTTATGGAATGAATCAAAGTTTAATCCGGATTTCCACAGACAAAATTCACATTTATGGCGAAATTACATGGGTGAAATGCTCGCTTTTGTCATATCAGAAAATGGAGATGAATCAATACAAGTCATTACTCACCCAAACTATGAATACCTGTTTTCTCAAGTCATTGACTTTGCATTAAAAAATTGGCTACCAGAACGTAAAACGCTTTCTATCGTGACAGCTGAACAAGACAAGGAACGTATCAGAACTCTCCTAAAATATGGATTCAAAGAGCTAGGGCATTGTGAGTCAAGCTATCTTTACCATATCAACGACATTTCTTTGCCTGTGATTAAGTTGTCTGAAGAACTCACAATACAAACGATGGCAGAAAACGGCGACTATGAAGAGCAACTTGATCTCAAAAACAACGCATTTCATCAAGATAAGCCCATTAGTGATATGTATCGAATTGCCAATGAATATGTCCGGACAAGCCCAATCTATGACTCAGATATGGATTTTGTCATTGTAAACCAAGAAGGGCGGCATGTGGCTGGCTGTGAAGGCTTTATAGATTATGAAAACAGATTGATGGAAATAGAAAGAATCTGCACAAGAGATGCTTATCGTAATCAGGGACTCAGTAAAGCCATCATCTCGGCTTGTATTCAAAAGGGATACAAAAAAGGGATACAAAGATTTCATATCAGCGCCTGGAATGAAGTAACTCATAAAGTGTATGCATCATTTGGTGAGTATGAAAAAATCGATAGATATGAGTTTAAGATTGAAGGATAAGCCTTCCATTATCTTGTACCCGATGTACCTCTTTTTCATAAGGAGATGGAAGGTTCATTTTGTTTGATGCTGGTCTGAAACAGACCAGCATTTTGTTTTAACAAGCAATGTATCTATCTGTTTTTCATAATGTTATAGTATATTTTGTATCACTGATGAAATTGGCTTTCACCTTGCATTTAGGATAGAATAGGAGAAGAATATGACAACAATAATGATAATCGATAATGATTGCCTGAGTAATGAAAGCATCTTGTCAGCTTTTGAAATAATGGAATATCAGGTCTATTCCGCAAAGAAACTGTTTACATCTGAATTTGAACTGATAAAAGATCAGATCCAGTACCTGATAGTAAACATTTCTATCCTTTCTCAGCAAGAAATCTCTTATCTGAAAAGATTGAAAAAAGAATTGATCGGTTTAAAAATCATTGTGATTTCTAATATATTTTTAACAGAAATGTATCAGTTTTGCGCTGAGTACTTATTAGATCATTATATGAGTAAACCCATCTTATTCAGCAAATTATTACACGTTATAACAAAATGAAAGGAGTTCTTATGAACCGGAGAACAAAAATACTCTTTACACTTACGATGCTGCTGCTTAGTTCTGCCCTGCTTTCAATACAGGTCAACTGGTTGCATCAATATGGAGATCAGGTTAATAACCAGGTGCTATGGGAAAGTACATTAGATCAAAATGGGAATCTTTATGCTGTTGGATACTTTGTAAATACACTCCCTCTTGGAAACCAGATCTTAACCACTCATGGCGATCATGATCTATATCTGGCAAAATTTAACTCACAAGGAGAACCGATCTGGGCAGTCAGTGCAGGCGGAACCGATTTGGATAAAGCAACTGGTGTTGCTATTGGTCAGGATGGCAATATCTATATTACCGGATATGTCATGAGCCCGACTATTGCATTTTCTGACTCAGTTTTTACCATGCACTCTCAGGGAGATATCTATATTGCAAAGTTTACACCAGATGGTCAGAGAATCTGGTTCAAACACTTTGGAGCAACTCCACAAAATGAGAGTGATTATTTTGTCGGTTTTAGTAATTCCATAACAATTGATCATAACAATAACATCCTGATAGCAGGCGGTTATTATAAAAAAATGGTCATTGAAGATGTTACACTGACTCCAGAATTTTACGGCAATGGCTTCGCAGTCAAATTTAATCAGAATGGCTCATTACTGTGGGCAAAACAAACCAATGCCTCCTATTATGGCAGAGGATATGGCATCGCTGTAGATTCTCAAAATAACGTCTATCTCGGTGGTGATTTCAATGGTATTTTGAATTTTGAAAACCAGAACTATACCGGATCAAATGACTTCGAATCAGCTTATTTGGTTAAATACGATTCACAGGGTAATTATCAATGGAGTAAGGCTTTCATTGGAGATGATCAGAATATTTGTAAAAAATTAAAAATAGACAATTCAGATCATGTCATCATGGCAGGTAATTATTTTCATCAGGTTACAATTGAAGGTCAAAACTTTGAGACTCAACAACCTGGCTATGACTCTTATGTCGCAAAATTTAATTCACAAGGAAACCTCAGCTGGATCAAAACCTTAACGGGTGATGGTTTTCAGGATATTTACGATATAGATACCGACAACAATAACAATGTTTATGCTTGCGGATACTGTCACGGGATGATTAATTTATCACCATTCTCCGTTATAGGCAGAGCAACTAATGCGTGGATGGCAAAAATTAATGCTGAAGGTACTCCACAGAGTGTTGACTTAATCGGGTCATTGGATATTGTAGTTGCCAATACCATCAACCATTATTTGGATGGAATGATTGTTGGTGGTCAGTTTAATGATTCTACTTATTTTGGAGCAACAACACTTAATGGATTCTTTGATTTCTTTTTGATGAATTTCTCTTCAAATGGTAATTTTGCACAGGTCTCAGGGCATGTACGGGATCAGCAGACTAACACAGCACTGGGAAATGCAAGCGTTAAATTCGGAGAATGCCAGTTTTTGACAGATAATCAAGGATATTATAGTGGGCTGATTCCATCAGGCTCATATCAAGTTATTTGCAGACACTCTGGCTATGATCCAGCTCAATCAGAAGTGCTCTATTTTGAAGGCGGATCAAATACCGTTTATGATATTGGCATGAACCAGTTTACCACATTTTTAGCACCTCCCGCCTCATTTATTGCTTCAACCAATGGTTACAGTACTATCAATATGCAATGGGAAGCCCCAGTACCAAATCCAAATGAATTAGCTTATGATAACTGGCATTCTGACAATTACGGTTCTCTACCTATCATGTCTTATACTCATAGAATGGTATCTGTCGGTTATACTGTAAATCAGACCTCAACATTATCTGCGATCAAACTCTTACTGTCATCACCATACAGTCAGACGCAGAATATCAAGTTTCATATTATTGGTGCAAACGGAGTATTCCCTGATAAAAATCAGGTCTTAATGCCTCCAGTTGAATACACTATTGACACGCAATTCGAACCTTTCTGGTTAACACTCCCTGTCAATTTTACAGCCCAGGCTTTCCAGACCTTCTTTATTGTTTGTGAGCTGGATGATTAAGCTTTACTCTTCTTTGGAACAGACTACACTGATCCGGATTATTCAAGCTTCATCACCGTAAACAGTGGAACAAGCTGGTTTTTATTAGAAGATTCAGATATTATCTGCCATGCGATCTTTAATGATAATTCTAAATCTGGTATTCAGATTAGCCCTGTAACGACTACAAATGAAATAGATTATTCAAAATACTTAAATGATTCAAAAACAAGTCAAAACAGAAATATCGAAGGGAAAGTATTTGATCTGACAAGAAATACGCGTCAAGTGACTGGCTATCAGATTTATAAAAATAATCAGGTTATTGCAGAAATCAATAGTCCTGATGTTTTCTCTTATTCTATGGATGTCACCGAATATTCAACAGAGGAATACTCTATTTCAGCAAATTACGGTAATGGACGTGGTGGCAGAAGTATGGGGTATTTATTAAAGACACAAGCCCCTGTCTTAAATGCGCCTACAAACCTTCAGGCAGAATTAAATCAAAATAACTGTATTCTAACCTGGGATATGAATCCAGGTATCGGATCATGGATTGGCTGGAGTGGAGCACCTTATGATGCAGTGGGTACACAAAACCCTGCAGAGTATATTCTGGCTGTCAGATTTAAAGCAGAAGATATCTACTCAATGAATGGAAAATATCTCAGTAAGATTGCTTTTTATACACAACAGGCAGAAGGAAACTTCCATTTAATGGTTTGGCAGGGAGGCTCACAACAAGGTGCAGGCACATTAATTGTAGAACAATCGGTCAATTCACTGACAGCTGAAAGCTGGAATGTGATTGATTTAGAAATTCCTGTTCAGATTAGCAATAATCATGAACTGTGGATTGGTGTTAAGTGCTCAACCCAGGGTGGATATACTGTTGGCCTTGACGATGATGACTATATTTTTGGTAAAGGTGCCTGGTTAAATGAAGGTGGAAACTGGTATCAGTTACCTTCACTTTTAGGTACTCCAAGAAATCTTTGTATCAAAGGTTTTGTAAGTGATGATGACAGTAAATCAGGCAGTCAGGCTAAACTGGATACTTCAATACAGATAGTACCTTCCCTTAATCAGGATTTAAAAACCTGCCCTGTTATCCATCATAGCAACTTTAACAGCAGAGGGTTAACCGGTTTCCAGATTTATAGAAACAATGCCTTGATTGCTACAGTAAACAGCAGCCAGAGACAATATGCAGACCTTAATCTGGCAGTAGGCACATATACTTACAAAATGAAGGCGGTTTACAGTGAAGGTGTTTCTGAGATGTCAAACCCTGTTACCATATCCTATACGCTTGGCAATAATGATGTAGTCAATGCAGATGCTGATCAGATGAGTATCTATCCAAATCCATTTAATCCTTCTACCAACATC
>JAGOCT010000069.1 GCA_017998585.1 Candidatus Cloacimonadota bacterium
CAGAGAGGAACCTACCAGATAAGGTGCAATACCAATATCAATCATACGGGTAATGGTTGAAGGCGCATCATTCGCATGAAGTGTTGAGAACACAAGGTGACCGGTAAGAGAGAATTTAATCGCAATGTCAGCTGTTTCTTCATCTCGAATTTCACCAATCAGTACCACATCAGGGTCCTGACGAAGAACTGAACGAAGTGCTCCGCCAAATGTAAGACCTATCTTTTCATGGGTTTCAATCTGGGTAATACCTTCAAGTCTGTATTCTACAGGGTCTTCCACGGTGATGATATTCGTTTCAATATTTTGAATAGTTTTAATCGCAGCATGAAGTGTGGTAGATTTACCAGAACCGGTAGGACCTGAAACGATAATAATACCATAAGGTCTGTGAATCCATTTTCTGAAAATGGCCAGTCTGTTTTCTTCAAAACCGAGGGTATGGAGTGTAAATCCGAAATCACCTTTATCAAGCAAACGCATAACCACTTTTTCGCCTAAAACGGTTGGTGTAATAGATACACGGACATCCACACTTTTCAGTGCAGTTTTAAGAGAAATGTGTCCATCCTGAGGTAAACGTCTTTCAGCGATATTCAGTTTTGACATTACCTTGATCAGAGAGATAATTCCGGCGTGCATCTGAATGGGTGGATTCATCGCTTCGCGTAAAGCACCATCCACACGGAATCTGACACGGGTATTTTTGCTGAGTGGTTCAATATGAATATCCGTACAGTTTGCTTTAATCGCTTCTGTAATAATCAGATTAACCAGCTTTACAATAGGTGCATCTGCTTCTTTTGAAGAACCAATTGAAATTTCCTGTTCTTCATCATCAACTGCTACAAATTCGAAATTACCAACCGCATCTTCCACTTGAGAAGTGGTACGAATACTTTTATAGTATCTTTCCATGGCGTCAGTTAAAAGATTATCACCGATTAAAGCCGTACGAATGTTTTTACCGCAAAGCTTTTTGATACTGTCAATAATCTGAATATTCTCAGGATCAGTCATTGCCACGAAAAGAGAATCTCCTTCGGATGCATAAGCCATACAGCGGTTTTCAATCGCAAATGGCTCAGGAATCATTGCTACGACTTTTTCGTCAATTTCAGTGAGATCACTTTCAGTTACAATATCAATATCCAACTGGTCGTGTAAACATTCTAACAGATGTTTTTCTTTAATATATCCCAGTTTAATTAAAGTTTCACCTATTTTCAAACCGAAATTATTCTGCTTGATTAAAGCTTCTTTAACCTGGTCTTCAGTTGCAAAACCTTTATAGACGAGGATTTCTCCTATTTTTTTAAATTGTGGGTTAAAAGACATAATGCTCCTTTACTGCCTGATTATTCTAGATTTTTGTAGAGGTTTAATTTCCGTCATATCTTATTGCATTAAAATTTAATTGTGACAGTTTATTTATTTGTCCTAAAACTCTTACTGTAATCTGAATTGATGTTTCTTGAGGCATTGGAGGTTGAGGAGAGGGTAAACATTCATACTTATTGATTGTATACTTCTTCTGATTAAAGCCGTTATAATTAGTTATACCAGTATAAGCAAAAGTATCTTCATCTTCAGGAATATCAAATCCATCATAAAACAATCCCTTATCAGCAGTAAAAATTAAAGGTACATTTCTTATAGGGTTATTCTGCTGATCTCTTACTGTTGTTATCAACATAGTAGATACTTGAGTAAGGGTTGTAGGCCAGAATGGTAATGATCCAACTTGTGATATAATCTCAAGAGTAATATTTTGCATTGGCAATATAATAGAGCTGTCAAATACATAGTTAACACTATCGTAGTAACCAACTTCTGCCTTAATACCAACACTAAGATTTGATAAAGATCCATGATATGTTAAAGTAGTATATGCTATTGTTGAGTCTTGCTCCATATCATTCCCAACAAAAGAGTTAGCAACTATTGAGAGAGAGTCTCCGTACATACCAATAGTTTCATCTGTAAGACTGAAAAATACTGAAGTATTTTTATTAACCGGATTTCCCCATCTGTCTTTAATTACAGCTCCCAGATTAATTCTCCACATACCTGCACCGACATTAGTACCATTATCATGTCCATTTGTTGTGATTGCTACAGAATTTGGAGGACCTGCTTGAACAACAATATTACCTGATAAAGCATAAACTGGATTGAGTGGATCAAAATCATTCCCATCCTGATCAACACGTGTTGCTTTTAAAACAATAATACCAGATACATTACCACTTGAAAGAGATACACTTGCGGTACCGGAATTGTCAGTTGATACGATAACCGGATTTGAGCTATTATTGAGTTGAACTCCACCAGGATTATTGACGATCTGATATTTAATTGAATTTCCAGATTCTTGAATTACATTACCATTATTATCTTTTAATACTGTTTGCACAATAGCAGATGTATTACCAGAAGAGCCTTGTACAGATAAACTAATGTTTGAAGTATTGACAAATGATAGACTATTGTAAGAATCAGAATATATCAATAAATTAGCAACATATGATGCACTATCACAGGTAGCAGTTATTGATGATACCCCAGAAACCAAACCTGGGCTGTATTTGACTGAATATCCTCCAAGTGAATCAGTAGTTGCTACACTATGAATTTGACCTTTTGTTGCTACAAGATTTACTATTCTGCCTGATATTGGATTACTCCATTCATCTGTCAGTTTACCTTTTACATCAACATCTCCTGTATTGATAGCAACTTGATTTACAGGTTGACCATCAAAATAAGCTTGACATGTAATTAACTTAGGAGTTCCTGCTTTTACATTGATTGTTTTCTCGTTTTCTGCATTTACATTCCCTGAAAAAGCTGTTAAATGATACTTACCTGAAATTGTCCCTGCACAATATTTGATAGCTGCAACACCATTTTTTACTGCTACTGTTTTAGTAAAGTGAGAGACAATATTATCTTCATCAATAAAGTAACCGCCATTTGTCTGGAATGTTACTAATGTACCATTAGGCATTACTTCATTACCAGATTTAATGACTCTTGCAGTAACATCAATAATGCTGTTTACATCTAATGTCATATTAGTAAAACCTTGAAGAACAATTCGTTCTACATTAGGATATTTTCTTACAACTATTTCTTTGGTTAAATATATTTTTGTTCCAAGATAAGCATAAATAGTTACTTGTAAAGAATCGGCACCATTCAATATATTACCACTGACAAATACTTGCGATTTAGCCTGTCCTGAGCTGTCAGAGATTGCTCTTGCAGGTAAGAAACTAATATTTGGATTATCGCATCTGAAATTGATACTCTGACCTAAAACGGGAAATCCATTATTGTCTTTTACAGTTGCTATTAAATCAATCCAATTGGCTCCGTTATCTTCGTACAATTCATTTTTATCTGAAACTGAAACTAATCTGGTTAATTGAATTGTATTAGGATCGAGAGATCTTTTATCACAGGCTGTTATGGCAACAAGAATTATAAGGATTAAAAGTAAATTAAACATCCTTATTAGTTTTGCTATTGCATTATGATTTCTCATTATCTACTCCTGATTCTCGTTAGATTCTTGTTTTTTGCGTTCGATTAATTCTTTGGTTAATCTTTCATCTACTTCAAATTCTACCTGTTCTTCAGTTAAGTCAATTACACGAGGTGTAATTTCAATCACTAAATCTGTTGATTGAAGTTGTTCAAATTTATGACGGAATAATTTACCAATAAAAGGAATATCCCCTAAGAAAGGTACTTTATTTACTGTTTGGAAAAGATTTGAGCTTAATAAACCACCTACATGGATTTTGCTTCCGTTTGGTACTGTTACAGTTGTGTTGATTTTTCTTTGTTTTGTTCTTGGAACATATCCACCTACTAAATCAGTAACTGAACTTACTTCAGGCGCTATTTTTGCAGTAATCATACCGTCTTTATTAAGAACAGGTTTGATATTCAGTTTAATACCAGTTTCTTCACGTTCAACCTGAATTTGTTTGTCATTATCAGTAACAACGAAAGGAACGACTTCACCAATAAAGATTTCAGCTTCTTCGCCGTTTAATGCTGTGATACGGGTATCAGTTAACAATTTAGCAGCATTATTTTGTAATAACCAGTCAATTGTGATATCAAAAGCAGTTAACTGACGGCTGAAATGTCCCACATTATCCCAACCATCTAATTTTTGGAAGTATTGTGATTCAGGTAATTTTTCAAAGTCTTGCGCATTACCGAAAGGTAAAGCACCCGTTACATCTGAGTAACCATAAGGTAATCCAACGCCTTCTGCATTCACAGGGTCTTCAGCAAGAATAGTAGTCAGATGATTTAAACGTGACCAGTCAATACCTAATTTTTTGGTATCATTAATAGACACTTCGATTAATCTTGCACGAATTTCAATCTGTTTTTGAGGGGTATCAATTTCTTCAATTCTCTTGCTGATTTCAGCAAAAGTTTCTGGGTTAGCTGAAATCATTAAAGCATTCTGGCCTTCAATAGCATTGACTTTACCACCCATATTTGCAAATGACTTTACTAATTTTTCTGCATTTACATTATTTAAATTAACTACAAAAGTTCTTTCGCCGACTTCTTCATTGATTTTTGATTTTTCACCAACGAGGAAGGTGTTTTCGCCAACTAAGCGGTAAGATAAACCAGCAGATTTAACAACAAGGCTGAGCGCCTGTTCAATTGGCAGATCTTTAACATGAATGGTGATTTTCTTTTCCTGTTGAGGTTGACCAGGAGCAGCAGCCTGAGTTTGTCCTGTTTCAACAGATAAAACGATATTGCAATCACTCATTCTTGCAAGTGTTGATAATACATTAGATAATGCTGCATCTTCAGCATTTAACGATACTTTTCTTTTTAACAGGTCTTTATTTCCCTGAAGTTCCTGTGCAAATAATGCCATACTTACGAAGAGAAAACAGATGGTGAGAACGAGTATTCTCATTTTTCTCTGGTTCGATTTTTTCGAAGGCTGATTGCCGACGTTCCCTGCTGGAATCATAAATTCTCCTTTTTAAACACCAATTTTGGCTGTATATTTTTTGTTATTACCAGTTATATTGTTTTTCTTTTTTATCTTCATCAAGCTCAGCTGGTTTCTCAGGAATTTTTTCAACTCCAATAGTTCCCTGATATCCATTTTGAGTAAAAGAAAGCTTGCCTGAAGAAATATCAGTAATCTTACGTCCACCAATTACATCGCCGATGCTTACCATGTGGTTTTTACCCTGATAAGCAATCATTGCTTTTTTCTGACCTTTAGAATCGGTAAATGTTGCACTTAAGCGCATCATGTTTGCAACCGTTTCTTCCCACTGTTTTTGCATATCCATACGGGTTTTAACAATCAAATCCTGTAAGAGCGGATCTTTGGTAACAGTAAAGTTGAAGCTTTTTCTGTCACTGATTGAATGTTCGATTGATTGGATTTGAGACAGAAGGGTTTCATCTAAAGCGATATTCGTATATTTCGATTCTTTAGGTACTTTCTTTTCCTTATGAAACAAGCTGTAATCATTCACCGTGAAGACTAAAAGCATGATAAACGCGAGGGAGATAACCAGATCTTTAATATGTTTTTCCTGCATTTATGCCTCCTTCACAATCTTAAAGATTGAAAGTTCGATTGTAATACGATAAAGAGTTTCATTGTTGAGTTTCTTGGTATCTTTGCTTGTATTCATAGGTTTTACATCCAGTGTATTCACTTTCAAAATGTAGTCGTAAGCTTCTATACTAGCCAACAGTCTTCCAAGCTGAACATAAGTACATTCAACATCGACTGTAAATTGCTGTTCAAGAATTTTATTATTTGAATAGGATACTTTTGGAAATAAGCCAACTACACTAATCTGAAAACGGTCACACAGTGTTGCCAAATCTTTAATAAAAGCATTGGCTTCATCTGCAGATAAATCCTGCTGATCAGTTAAGGTGTTGGTTATTATTTTGGAAACCTGGCTTAATTCCTGAGTAAGAATTTTAGCACTGTTCAGTTTTTCTTGACCACTTTTAATTTTTTTGTCGATTTTGTTAATTTTCTTAATCTGATTGTTAATCATCATTCCGGCAGTTGACAAAACAGCAAAGCTGACTAATATGATGACGAGGAGAAAGCTTAGGTATTTAGTCTTCATTTTTAGTTCCCTTCTTGCCATAGTCTTTAGAGATACAATCTACCTGGAATCTCAGTATTTCTACATCTTTTTCCTGATCTTTAGTTGACTTGACGAAACGAATCTCAGGGAAATCGATACTAATATCCTGATTCTGTTTTAAAGAGTAAATAAAGCTGTCGATTAAATCGAATTCTTTCTGTCCTCTGTCAAGTTTTGTTATTCCATAAAGACTGAGTATGCCGTTTTTGAATGAAAAATGAGTGATTGCAATCTGAGAAGAAGTTCTTTCTGACAAAGCAACCAGCTTCTTAGCCCAGAAAACGCGATTATCATTAATACGGGTTAATCTTTCAAGATCTTTAGAAGAAAGATATTCTGAGCTGTTGCTAAAGGTTTCAAGCTGTTTTTCAATCTCAGTTAGATATCCTTTTCTATTTTCATATTTTTTCTTCAGATTTGAATTTAAATAAATAACAAAGCCGTATAAAACGATTGAGGCAAACAGGAAAAAGACAAGCATTTTAACAAATGTCTTTTTTTCTGCTTCAATCTGTTGTTTTAACTCTCCGTATTTATTAAGGTTTATAGTGAAATGCAATTGATTCATCCTGACTCCTTCATTTCCTGTTTCTTATTCGGTTCTCATTGCCAGGCCGAGAGCAAGAGCAAGTTGTGGATCTTTTTTATCTCTGAATTTCTCAGGCATTTCGAGATTATAGAACGGATCATAGATTTCAGTTTCAAGATTAAGATTTTCTGTTAGAAATTCTGGTAAACCTTTGAGTTTTGATCCGCCACCAATGAGAAGCACTTTTTTAAAGTCACTGTTACCAGCTTCTTTAACATAGAAACGCAATGATCTTTTTACTTCAAGCGCCAATGATTCTTCAGTTGCTTTTTCACTGATATCAAGTGTGCTTAATGAAAGTGTTTGTGTTTGAATTTCCGGTCCTTTTAAACCGAACTCAAATTTAAACTTTTCTGCTTCTTCAAAAGTAATATTTCTGGATTTCATGATGTCTTTTGTGAAGTGAAAGCCTCCAAAGTCGATATCACGAGAGAAGAATTTGGATTTAGGTCCAAAAACGACCATATTGGTACGGTGAGCACCGACATTTAAGATGATATAGACTCCCTCTTCAACATAGGTATTTAATGCAAACACATTAGCCACTGCTAAAGCTTCTGCATCAATGATACCAGGTGTAAGTCCACTGCTGACCAGTGTGTTGGTATGATCTTTCATCTGATCTTTAGTTGTTGCAACCAGTAATACATTCATATTATTGGTTTTTTCTTCAATGTTCAACACCTGGTAATCCAGCACCATTTCGCCACCACTGATAGGAAGATGCTTTTTTGCTTCAAAAAACAATGCAGATTCAAGCTCTTCATCCGGGAGAAAGATTGTTTTAATCTGTTTAATACTGATATTATCTCCACCGATACAAGTCACCAGATGTTGAATTTTTTTTGCATTAATTTTCAAAGAACGCAACATCTCGGCAATTACCGGAGCAAATCGATCAGGTCGTAAATCTGAAGGGATATATTCTAATCCTTCAGGAACAGTTTGACGAATTTCATAATTCAGCAATTTGAATCCTTCGTGCAATCGCTTCAAGTGTACAATTTTGACACTATGTGTACCGATATCGATTCCGACAGATTCTTTAAATTTCGGAACTTTTTTCTTTGCCATGATTCCTCTTTATTTTTTATTGAGCTAACAATTTAAAATGTTTTTTTGGGTATTTTAAATGACCAATTGTCATTTGAATATTTAGTAAATGAACCTGAAGA
>JAGOCT010000070.1 GCA_017998585.1 Candidatus Cloacimonadota bacterium
TGTGATACTAACCGAAAAACGCAAAGCAGTAACAGCAGAGGGAAAACCTCTTTTCCTGCCACGTATCACTCAGACAATGGATGTGGATCTGGAAAGAAACTCTGTACAGATGGCATTGTATAAAGCGGTCACAGACTATGTAAAAAAGGGCTATAACCGTGCGATAAAAGATCAGAAGCCTCATATCGGTTTTCTGATGGTTTTACTCCAGAGAATTGTGACTTCAAGCTCTCATGCTATCCGTTGTACACTGGAGCGAAGATTACAGGTACTGGAAAATTTGTGTGAAACCCAATCATATCCTGGCGAAGAAGAGCTTGAAGATTTCACAGAACTTGACGGACAAATGCAATTGGATATGTTGGTTGAAGTGGACGAATCCGGCAGAACCTGTGAGATAGCAGAAGTAAAATCTCTGTTGAATCTTGCATTGACCGCTGAGATGGCAGGACCTGATATAAAATCCGAAACACTAATGAATCTTATCTTCCGCTTGCAGGGAGAAGAAAATGACGATCAACTGAAACTACTTATTTTCACTGAATTCGTTTCAACCCAGGCAATGTTGCAGACCTATCTGAGTGAAAGAGGTATCTCCTGCACCATCTTAAACGGTTCAATGAGCATGGATGAAAGACAAAAGGCACAGCGTGATTTTCGTGATAATGCCCGGATTCTTATAGCAACAGATGCAGGAGGTGAAGGTCTTAATCTTCAATTCTGTCATGTGGTAATTAATTATGACTTACCCTGGAATCCGATGCGTATAGAACAAAGAATTGGGCGTATTGATCGTATAGGTCAAAGCAGAATCGTTCGTGCAATCAATTTTATTTATAAAAATTCAGTCGAAGGCCGGGTATGGGAAGTTCTTCAAACAAAGCTGTCCATCATTCTGAATGAGATGGGAATTGATAAAGCCGATGACATTCTCGATACTTCTTTATCAGGAGACATGATTGAAAAAATGATGACACATATCATTATGGAAGATGCTGATCCTGACTTGCAAATTGATCAAACAGTAATAAATCTTAAGGAAGAAATGCAGCAGATTAAAGAGCAGTGTGCTGTTTTTGGAATATCAGAAGAACCGGATTTATCAGCTGCAGAAAATCTCCGCAACCATCCTTTACCGCACTGGATAGAACAAATGACAACGCATTATCTTCTCATGAAAGAATGCAAACTGGAGAATAATCTGTGGGGATGGGACTTTACATGGCCGGATGGAGAAAAAGTAAAAAGGGCAGTCTTTCAATCCAAAGAACTTTCTAGTGATAAGAATCTTCTTTCGCTTGAAAATGCCCGGATTCGTGGTTTAGCTATGAATCTGCCTCTATTTATTCCCGGACAGCCTTTGCCATGTATATTTATAAATGACCTTCCTAAAACGGTTACAGGTCTGTGGGGTCTGTTTGAAATCCGCATATCTGTTCAACAACCGGCAAATGCTCAAATCAGAATCCCTCTGACAAGACGAAGCTACATTCCTGTTTTTGTAAGCAATGAAGATAAATTGTTCATACCAACAGCAAGACATATCTGGGATAAGTTGTTAACTAATGATTTCCACATAAACAATATGAGATATTCAAATGAATCCCTTGTCGCTTACAATAAACTTTTATCAGCAGCCGAAAAGGCTGGTCAGGAGATTTTTGATACGATGCAGAAAGCGCATTTCACAGCAGTTGCTCGCGAAGAAGAGCGTGGTATGATTGCCTTTACCTCACGCCGTAAAGCAATCAACAGACTGGGACTTCCTGAAGTGAGACACTTCAGACTGGCACATCTGGATAAAGATGAAACACAATGGCGAAACGAACTTAAATCCTCTCTTCAGATCGTTCCTGAAATACGACCATTGTTAATACTCAATGTTGAAAACGGGAGTGGTTGTGAATAGCTGGCGAAACACTATCCTTAAAGAATTTGTCCCCAATCTTTCCAGGCTGACACTGGTATCTGATCCGGATTGCCTGTTGACCGAAGAAAAACTGGCAATAGAGCTGAGAAACCGAGGATTTGATCTCATTGAATTTAATGACCCTATTGAGTTCAGATATGCCTATGAATCAAAATACAGATCCATTTGGGATATGGGTAAGCAAACAGATCTTGTGGTAATCTTAAGATTAGAAGATACAAAATTAGCCGCCTTGCCTTATGATCTGCTGCAGATTGGCAGAAAGCTGTCTTTCAGTCTGGGAGATATTTTTCCTCACCTAAGTTATCCGGTTATTGAACAGATTGATCGCAGTCTGTTGGAT
Organism: Candidatus Cloacimonadota bacterium; assembly: GCA_017998585.1. The sequence goes on from JAGOCT010000070.1 coordinate 2,274, forward strand.
TTACTGTTTGATGCTCAGAAGAAATCATCTCCGGACAGGATGGGTGATAATGCAAGCAAAGATTTTATCCTTCGGCATGTATTCGGAGTAGCAGCAGAGTTAATATCCACAGATGTGGAACTGATGCGTTTTCTTTTACGGCTACATTACGGAAAGTTGGCAATTCCATCTATACTGACAGACAGGTTAGTTGAAGTATTGAATAACAGTGGAAATTTTAATGATTGGGCACTTTCTAAGGTCGTTACCGATGCAGAACATTTCTTTGCCTTTGTTCAGGAACGCTGGCCTATATTTCTTAATAGTCTCAAACAAAAAGGCAGTATTAAAGAAAATTATCAGGACTACTGTTTAAAGATTCAGGGTCCTGCAATACTCCCATTCAATCATCAGGATATAAGGGTATATATCGACAATTTATTTGTTGAAAGAAACCTCACACCTGTTGAATTTCCTGACATAAATACCGAGAAAAACTCCTGGATTTTAAGTGGTATTCAAGCAGCTAAATCAGATGATGATGACATCAGAATTTCCCGATTGTTTGAACTTGTTAATACTGCCAGTTTATCAATGGATTCCAGATACACTGAATGGATTGCATTTGCCATGAAATGGGCAGAGCTTTCATCTATTATACATACCGGAGCCAATACTGAGCACCGTAAGAGTTACGATGAAAAAAGCCAAAAGATAAATGAGCTTTTTGCCGATTGGTTGAAAACTCACTATGCCAGTCTGATCAATTTACCTCCTTCAAGTCCTGCCATGTTACACCATGTTCCCAGATATCTTGCCCGATACATGGAGGATAAAAAATGTCATAAGGTCGCATTGGTCGTTATAGATGGACTTTCGTTGGATCAATGGATAACCGTTCGGAATATCATCAGGAAACAAAATAAAGATCTTACTTTGCGCGAATCAGCAACTTTTGCATGGATACCAACCCTTACATCAATCTCAAGACAAGCCATATTCTCAGGTAAGCCTCCGTTTTATTTCCCCTCCTCAATTAATACAACAAACAGTGAAGAGAAACTATGGAAGCAGTTTTGGCAAGGATATGATTTTACAAAACATGATATTGCTTACATACGCAGTCTTGGGGATGGTAATGCTGAGACGGTAATAGAAAGTTTAATCAATCCGGCTCAGACGAAGATTGTCGGGCTGGTGATCGATAAAGTGGACAAAATTATGCACGGGATGCAGCTCGGAGCTACAGGTATGCATAATCAGATCAATCAATGGTGCCAGGGTAAATACCTGATTTCGCTGCTGAATTATTTGATAAGCCATGACTATGAAATATGGATAACCTCTGACCATGGTAATATTGAATCAGTTGGCAAAGGGAGTCCATTAGAAGGAGCAATAGCAGATAGCCGTGGAGAAAGAGTCCGCATTTATCCAACACCGGAATTGCGTTCAAGAATATCATCTGACTATACATTTGCGTATGAATGGCTACCATCAGGTTTGCCTGATCAATATTTCCCTTTGATTGCAACAGGTAATAATGCCTTTATCAATGAAGGCAAATCAATTGTTGGCCATGGAGGCATTTCTATCGAAGAAGTGATTGTACCACTGATAAAAATTGAAAGGAAAACCTATTAATGACCCAACGACATGACAAACTGGGTATCAAGCAGACCATTCAAAAACACTGGATGGACCATGTTGTAAAAATGATGCTGGCAGGCATGAATGAAAAAGAGATCAGAGCTGAATTAGACGCATTTTTAGCAACTCAGAAACAAAGTGGCGGTATTGGAGAACGAGGCAAAAAAACTTATGGTATTGCCATTTCCATTCTGACATCATGGTTTGCTCCGGATAAAGAGTTAATTCCATTCAGAGATTATGCTCTTTCACTTATTCGACATGAAAATCCTTTAAACTGGCTTCCATATCATTGGGCAATCATATCAGCATCATATCCCTTCTGGTTCAATGTGGCAAAACAAACAGGGAGACTTTTTAATTTACAGAATCAGATCAGACAGGCACAAATTTTCTCCAGAATCAAAGAGCAATACGGTGACAGGGAAACAGTAGCAAGGAATGCCCGATATACAGTCCGTTCATTTGTTGCCTGGGGCGTATTGGAAGATTCAAAAGTTAAAGGATGTTATGAACAAAGTAAACCAATGGAGATCATTGAGCCTGCTCTGGCAATTCTTTTATATGAATCCGCTTTGTATGCTGATAAAGAAGGAAAATCCGCTCTTGGATTATTGAAAAGCAACCCTGCATTCTTTCCATTTAAATTGCCTGTTTTGACAGGAGACTATATATCGCAACAAAGCAAAACAATCGAAGTTGTTCGATATGGTCTGGATGATGAACTTTTAAAGCTGAGAAATCTATAGAAATACGGAACAGATATATCAAATGTCATAGAATTTACAGATAGACATTGCTGATGATTTCAGGTACTTCATTCTTAAGCATAAATTATACTCCGAAGGATTTCCTACCTGAATTCTTTTAGTATATATTCTTCTCTGTATAAATCAATTTTTCGGTGTAAGCTATATTATAGGTAATTTTTCAATTTATCCCGTTTTGAAAAATATAGGATGTCTTAGTTATTAAATTTATCTCTAGTCTTACAAAGTTCTTTGATCAACCCTTCCAGATCTTCCTGTAGTGAAAGATATTCATTCTTTTGAATTTTTGCTAAATCTTTTTTTAGAGAACTAATTCCTTTTTTTAGTTTTTCATTCAAGTCTTTATTTCCCGATTTATGGTCTTTTTTTCGGGTGAGTTCCCTTACTTGTTCTCTGGTTAAACTATCATTTAAAATTTTATCTATTAAGAGTCCCATTTTCTCAGAAGTTTCTTGTTTTGCTACTTCTATCAGAACTCTTTTAGAAAGTTCGGCGCGCCGAACTTTTTCTTTTAAGTGATCAGGAATCCGATTAATACTGAGAATTTCACTGATTGTTGATTCTTTTTTTCCAATAGCAATAGCTAGATTTTTTTGAGTGTAGTTGTAATTTTTAATCATTTGAGCCAAGGCCTCGGCTTCTTCTACTGGTTTTAGATTTTCCCGCTGAAGATTTTCAATGATGGAAACTTCAAGCGGATCTTCTTTGGTAATAATTGCACGAATTGTGTGCATATCAGCCATTTTACATGCCCTTAAACGTCTTTCTCCTGCAACAAGTGTATAGGAGTTATCTTCTGAAATTCTTACAATAATAGGCTGAATAAGCCCGCTATGCTTGATTGAATTACTTAAGTCAAGCAGACTGTCTTCATCAAATATCTTTCGTGGCTGATAAGGATTCATCTTAATTTCATTGATATCCAATGTCATAATATCGTTTGAATTGTCAAAAAATTCATCCATTGGACTGTTCTTCTTTTCAGGATTTAAGAAACCACCTTTTGATTTATTCATAATCTTTCCATCACTTCACTTAAAAATTGATAAAATTGCTGTGCTTGTTTTCCATTAGGATCGTATTCCATGATAGACTGCTTTCTGGTTGGACTTTCCACCATTGAAATTGCACGATTAATAAGCGTATTAAAAACAAGCTCCTTGTAATTCGACCTTAGATACTCTTCGATCTCTTTTTCTATAACAGTTTTTTTACCTTCGACCATTGTAATAATAATCCCCAGTATTTCAAGATTTTTATTGAATCTTCTCTTAACCTTACTAACTGTTTCAATCAAATCCTGAAGTCCGGCTAAGGCATAAGGAGCAGGTTTTATAGGAATAAGAACCGCATCACATGCTATCAAAGCAGACAGATTTAGAAACCCTAATGAAGGCAGGCAATCTATGATAATAACATCATAATCATTCTTTATTGCCTGAAGGTTCTCCTGAAGATTATAAACATCATCAAGCTTACCATCTGACATTTTTGAGAGGTGTATATTTGCTCCAATAAGGTACAAATTTTGACTGATCAACTCTGGTTGTATTGTTTGATCATTTTGATAGCAGGTTATAATATCTGAGTGCATTTTTGTAGGATCATCCAGAAATGAGCTGGTTAAATTGCCTTGTGGATCATTGTCTATAGCTAAGACCTTCTTCCCTTTTTCTACTAAACCTTTTGCTAAATTAAATGCAATTGTTGTTTTTGCGACCCCGCCTTTTTGGTTTATCACTGAAATTATTTTTCCCATAATTTTAAGCCTGCCTTTATTGTTTGCTCTGCCACACTAAAATTTATAGTTTTGTATGTTTCCTACAGTTTGTTATCTTTTGTTTCTTGATTGTCAGCATGTCCATAGTAAGTATCGAACAAAAATTTTCTTAAAAACATTTCAACCATATAGCTGCTTGTACCTTCACGAATGTATTTTCCATATACAAGACTGCTTTCTTTTTCAAGCCATTTTTTAAAGTTCTTGTAGTCATTGAGGCTTGCTTCGGCAAGTAATTTGTCTGTTTTTCGCTCAAACTCTTTGTTTTCCTCTTCTTCGATTTGCCGTTGTCTCTCTTTTTTTAGTTCTTCCTGTTTTCTTTTCTGAGCAGACATTTCTTTTTTAGTATTAATATTTTTTTCAAACTCTGAAAGATCTTCCTTCTCTGATTGGAAGACATGGATAATATAGCCCTGAAGATTCGAAATCTTGCCCTGAATAAATTTATTTTCAATAAGACGGAGTTTTACTTTAATAAAATCTGTACTGAACTTATCTGCTATCTTTTGAGCTTCTGTATCTGATATCCCATAATGCTTAAGGAGCGTTATTTTTTCATTTGTAACTGAATCAGGTATCTTATCAGGTAAGACTTCAACAAAATCAGCATCAGCAATCTTTGTTTCTGTTACAGGTATGGTTATGTCAGGAATAATGGTGGTGATGTTGCTGTCTTTATTGCTTGTCTTTATTGTATCATTATATACTAACGTACGATTCGCACTTTTCCTATTGTACGTTTCGCTCTTTATGTAAAGTGCGTTTCGCACTTTACGGACGAAGGCTTTTTCTAAAAGGATGTTGACCTTGTTCCAGTTGATCATGTACCATGTGAGTCTCTGGATATCTGTGTAGTAAAGTACATAAGCGTCAGGGATTTTTTCATCTTTAGCCGGATTGTATTTGGACCCTATTATCTTTATGGCAGAGTCGAAATTTCTTCTTGAAAATCCAAGCTCTTCACTCCAACTGTCACCTGGTCTGTACAGACGATGATTACAAGGTTCTTTGAATTTGTAAAAGTGATTTTCTTGTTTGCTTCCCCAGTAAATCATTTTTTGAAGTAAAATGGCAGCAGGAATACTGTCATTTAAAAATTCAACGAGTACGGAATGATAATAACATAAATTGTGTTCCTGGGCAAGAATATTGCTGGCTGTGCTGTTTGTTCCTAATTGTTCAAACATGAAAGACCCCCCTTAAAATAAGTAAGGGTTGCCTCAAAAAAAATATACTTTTCTGTTGACAAAACGCATTCATTTCTATATCTTGTCTAAAGACAATATAAAAGTTCATTTAAAAACCTTTCTGGTAACTCATTGGCGTGGGTTACCTTTTTTTATTTTCTAATTCTTGTTTTTCTTTTTGTACTCCTCGATATACGCGTCTAATGCTCTTCTGATGATGTCTGTTATTGTGTATCCCTTTTCTTTCATCATTTCGAGGAATTCTCTTTGTTCTCGTGGTGCTC
>JAGOCT010000071.1 GCA_017998585.1 Candidatus Cloacimonadota bacterium
AACCATAGCAGGAACGCCAACCTGTTTTGCAAGCAGGATGTGTTCACGAGTCTGAGGCATTGGGCCATCAGCCGCAGATACAACAAGAATTGCACCGTCCATCTGAGCAGCACCAGTGATCATGTTTTTTACATAGTCAGCGTGGCCTGGACAGTCAACGTGTGCATAGTGACGGGATTCTGTCTGGTATTCAACGTGTGCAGTAGCAATCGTGATACCTCTTTCTTTTTCTTCCGGAGCATTATCAATACTGTCGAAAGAGCGGAAAGAACCCCCGCCTTTTTTTGATAAATACAGCGTAATCGCTGCAGTGAGTGTGGTCTTACCATGGTCAACGTGACCGATAGTTCCGACATTCACGTGTGGCTTGGTTCTTACAAATTTTTCCTTAGCCATTTCTTTCCTCCATAGATCTAAAGCCTATTTAGGCTTAATTCTTCAGCAGTTATCTTTTTTTATTCTGCCTGAATTTAACCATATTGTTACACACGGATTTCGTGTCAACAATTATTTTTATTTTTTAACTTTTTCAAAAATAAGCAGATAATGTTTAGCCATTAAGACTAAGAAGTTTCCTTTGTTCTTCTTTTTTATTTCTGCTTAATCAGTCACTTTCTGTTTCGCATTATCACGAAATCTAAATTTATTTTCTTATATTTCCTGACAAGTTTTATTTTATTAAGACTCAGATTATATCTAATATTATGACTAATCCATATCTCTTATCCAGGCTTTTCATAAACAAATCTTTCAATAACCTGATAATTATCTATCATAATATTTTCTGTATCTTGAAGACCTTCCCATAAATCAACTGTAAGCTTGTCGCAATTACAATGATTCAGTTGATAATGACTTCTGACTATCTTGATTAGTCTTAACTCAACCGCTTTTTTAACAGATAGTTGAGACAGTAGTTTATTTAAAAGAGATTGGCTGTTAGAATGATTATCCAAATTCAGTGAAAATCGTTTTATCAGAGCATGGATCATCATCAGAAAAACGGAATAAGATGAGACTCCCCGTTTTCTAAGTTTAGGATATTCCTTTTTATATCTCAGGGAATACAGGGCAAGATCCTTTTTAAAACGAGGTGTTAACTCTTCCCAAAGTATTTTACAAAGCGCATTGATTTGAATAAGCGTCAGATTCTGTTTCTGTAAAATTCTTTCCGTTTTTTTTCTGTAAATGCATATAGTTCCGCCTGCATACCAGGCAAGACTTAAATCTCCGGCTTTCTTTGGATAATCATGTGTCATTCTTTTAAAAACTACTTTCATACACTCCTCTTGATAACATTATACTCCTTTTACTTTAAAAAACAACTTCTTTTTCTTTTAATTCTCTTATCTATCCTGTAGAAAACTCTTTTTTTGGTTTCTCATTCCTTCCGTTACATATCTAACAGCCCTGTGACTTTCCTGCTATTACAAGCGAAAAGGAAAGCAGAATGAAAGAGGAGAGAAAGGAGCATCCGTACAACAAGCATCCTGCTTGTAGAAAAAAAACATCAACTGGCATATAATGACCTGAAAACAAGGATTGACCCTTGGTTATTCCCCTTAATTTTAATGATATTATGCTCCACCGAAATATTTTTCCGTTTCTTTCCGTTTTTCCGTGGTTGATCAATAAAAGTGTCATCGTTGCTCATATTGTCCAGGTTAAATTTCTCATTTATTTCTGCTTACTTTTTGAAAAACTCCTCGTTTTTAAAACCAAAAAGACAAAATCAGCATTTTTGTCCGGGTAAAATATATAGAGCGTGTATCTGATGAAACGAAACACTGTTCATCCGAAATTGTACAAAAGCATTCATAGAACAAAAAAAGCTTGACCAATTTAAACATATCTGTTAATTTTGGCATAAGTGAATAATAAACAGAATAAACAGGCAATTGAAAGATAAAAAAAGATTGTGTTTCATAACAGAAAATCAGCAAAGCCTGAGAAAATATGGGAGATCAAATGCCATATACAACGATCAGAGATAACCGATCAAACGGAAAAGTGGGCGATTTCTTAAAAGAAACCATATCAGAAGATTCTTCTGTTTCTATTGTTTCGGCTTACTTTACCATATACGCATACAACCAGTTGAAAGAAAACCTCGACAAAATAAAAGATTTACGATTTTTATTTGGAGAGCCTACCTTTATCAAAGCGATGGATACCAATAAAAGTCCCAGAGAATTTAAAATAGAAGACGACAAGCTTGTTATACCAGTTGAAAATAGACTCAGCCAAAAAAGAATTGCCAGAGAATGTGCCGACTGGATTCGTCATAAGGTGGAAATCAGATCAATGGTTAAACCCAATTTTCTGCATGGCAAACTCTATCATATCACTCAGAAAGCCGGCATAGAAAAAGCGATAGCAGGAAGCTCCAATTTTACAGTAAATGGGCTTGGATTTGGTTTAAACAGCAATATGGAATTAAACCTCATTATCGACAGTGACAGAGAAAGAAAAGAAATACACGAGTGGTTTAATCAACTCTGGAACGGACCCTCTGATCTGATTCAGGATGTAAAAGAAGAGGTGCTTCGATATTTAAATACGCTGTATGCAGAGAATTCGCCTGAATTCATCTATCATAAAACCCTCTATCATCTTTTTGAAGAATACCTCACTGAACAAAAAAGAGGGGGCTTCTTAGATGAAAATACCGGTTTCTACAATAGTGAAGTATGGAATATGCTTTATGATTTTCAAAAAGACGGTGTAAAAGGGGCAATCAATAAAATCACAAAACACAATGGCTGTATTATTGCAGACAGTGTCGGTTTAGGTAAAACCTTTGAAGCATTGGCAGTCATTAAATATTTTGAGCTTTTAAATTACCGTGTGCTTGTACTCTGCCCTAAGAAATTATCCGGTAACTGGTCAATCTATCAGGCAAATCAAAATCATGTGTTAAATCCCTTTAAAAAAGACAGGTTTAATTACACCTTGATGTATCACACCGATTTAGGCAGAGAACGAGGCAGGTCATCAGCAAATGGTATCGATTTAGAAACTTTTAACTGGGGTGCTTTTGATTTAATCGTATTGGATGAGTCTCATAATTTCCGTGGAAACCCAATGGAAAGAACAACTGATGAAGGTGAAATCAGATATAATCGGGCAAAATGGCTCATGGAAAAAATGATTAAGTCCGGAATAAAAACAAAAATCCTGATGCTGTCTGCGACTCCGGTAAACAATGAACTGAAAGATCTCAGAAATCAAATCTCTTACATTACTGAAGGCAAAAGCGATGCACTGCTTGATAGCTCAAAGATTGATGATATAAATCTAACTTTAAAAAATGCTCAAACCAAATTTACCAACTGGGCAAACAGAGATAATCCTGACAAAAGCATGAAAAAACTCTTAGAAGAGCTTGATTCATCATTCTTTAAACTCCTGGATGAGCTCACAATCGCCAGATCAAGAAAGCATATTGTGAAATTCTATGATGTCGCCTCAGTTGGCAATTTCCCTAAAAGAAAAAAACCGCTCTCCTTATATCCCAATATTGATTTAACTAATCAGTTTCCTAGTTACGATAAAATTAACAAGATTATACAAGGCTACAAATTATCTGTTTATAATCCATCCGCATTCCTTCAGGATGATAAAAAAGAAAAATATGAACGAATTGCTAACGGTCAAAATCAAAGATTTAAACAGGCTGATCGTGAAGGTTTTTTGATTGGCATGATGAAAGTGAATTATTTAAAGAGGCTGGAAAGCTCGATAGAATCATTTGAAATATCTCTAAACAGAACCTTAGCTAAGATTAACCGATTGATTGACAAAATCGTCCATTATCAGATTCATCAGCTGTTACAAGACCAGATTGACACCGATTTATGTAATCCCGATGACGAAGATATTGAAAACAGTATGGATGATAATGAAGACTGGCAGGTTGGTAAGAAATTAAAATTTGATTTAGCTGACTTAAAACTGGATGAGTGGCTGGAGGCTCTGGAAAAAGATAAAATTGCGCTTGAACAGCTCCACCAGGAAGCAAAAAAAGTGGATGCGTCCAAAGATGCAAAGCTGGCGACACTCAAAGAAGAAATTGAAAAAAAAGTAAGAAACCCGATCAATCAGGAGAATAAAAAAGTACTTATTTTTACGGCATTTAGCGATACAGCAGAATATCTTTATCATAATCTTTTGAACTGGGTTAGACATCATCTGCAATTGCATATCGCACTGGTAGGCGGCTCTATCACACAGACAAGTTATGGCAGAAATGATTTTGAGAATATCCTGTTAAACTTCTCTCCAAAATCCAAAAACAGAAATCAGCTTTTCAAAGAACAAAATCTGCCGGAAATAGATGTTTTGATTGCCACAGATTGTATCAGTGAAGGTCAAAACCTACAGGATTGTGATTATCTGATTAACTATGATATTCACTGGAATCCGGTCAGAATTATTCAGCGATTTGGTCGTATAGATCGATTAGGCAGTCAAAATGCAAGCATTCAGTTAGTCAACTTTTGGCCAACCAGCGATCTGGATAACTATATCAATCTCAAAGAGAGAGTGGAAGCAAGGATGGCTTTAGTGGATATGACAGCAACAGGAGAAGATAATATCCTAAATACAGAACAGCTCAATGAACTGATTAGTGATGATTTAAGATTTAGAAACAAGCAACTTAAAAAGCTAAAAGAAGAAGTACTTGATTTGGAAGATATGGAAGAAAATATCTCGCTGACGGATTTCTCTCTGAATGATTTTAGAATTGAAATTGATAAATATTTTAAGCAAAACTCAGATAAAATCAAAAACAGCCCTTTAGGTCTGTATGCAGTTGTTCCATCACCTGGAGGAGAATATGCGCATCTGACTGATAACCATGAAATCTCAGCCATAGAAAAAGAGCTGATTAAACCAGGCCTGATTTTCTGTCTCAGTCACAAAACAGAGTTCAATGGGTTAAAAAAATTAAATCCGCTATACCCTCATTTTCTGGTTTACATCAAGGAAGACGGAACTGTTCAGTACAATTACACCCATGCTAAATATATATTAGATATCTACCGCACGCTTTGTCAGAATAAAAACACCCCCTATCAGACATTATGCGATTTATTTAATCAGAAAACTGAAGATTCTGAGAATATGAACGAATATACCCACTTACTCAGTAAAACAGTTGAGAGCATTACCCGATTATTTACCAGACGAGAAAGAAACCAGCTTCAAACAAACAGAAGAGCAGTCATTACCTCTGCGTTAAGAGAAGTAAGCAGAAATGATGATTTTGAATTAGTCACCTGGCTGATTATATTGTAAAGGACACAAAATGACAAAAGAAGAATTAAAAAGTAACATAGAAAATAATCTCAAAGGCTTCATTCATACAAATAGCCTCACTGAACAGGCAATTAACCTTTTTAAAATACTTGGATATCATACAGACAGAAGAATAGAACTTGCGAATCATGATAAGGCTGATTTTAGAGAGGATTATATCAATAACAGTCCTAATAATTTTAATGAAACAACAGCTAAAATAAATGATTGGGACTACATTGATATGATGTTTCAGATCACGACTGAAGACCTGAGTAATCAAATTACCATTTTTCAAGACAATGAAGTCAAAAACCAGATCATAGAGTCTTATCTATTTTTTATTTTAGAACTAAATGGAAATGAATATTCAAGAACAGATCTGGCGAAAATAAGCAGAGAAATCAATAAACTCTTTGCCATGCCGGTTATGTTATTGATAAAGTATGATAATAAACTCACCTTGTCTGTGATAAACCGAAGATTGAATAAAAAAGATGAATCTAAGGATGTCCTTGAAAAAGTGACGCTGATTAAAGATATCAACCTTGAAAAGCCTCATCGGGCACATATTGATATTTTAAGTGAACTTTCCCTGACAGCACTGAATGCTCATAATTTTATCGAATTGCACAGGGAATGGCAGAGAGTGCTGGATATTAAAGAACTGAATAATAAATTTTATAAAGAGCTGGCAAATTGGTATTTCTGGGCAGTAGATCAAGTCAAATTCCCTGACGATGCCAGAGGTGATAAAGATCTCAATACCTACAATTCTGAGAATGTCATTCGTATGCTGACCCGCATTATCTTTATCTGGTTCTTAAAGGAAAAGGGCTTAATCCCTGAGAAGATTTTCGATAAAAATGAAGTTAATAAGCTTATAAAAAACTTCAATACCCCAGGATCTAAAGTCTATTACAGAGCAATATTACAGAACCTGTTTTTTGCTACGCTTAATCAGGAGATAGAAAATAGAAAATTTGTAACAGAAGGCTCATTTAATGAGAATAAAAAAGAGCATATGGTAAAAAACCTTTACCGTTACAAAAACGAGTTTTTAATTGACGAATCAGAAATAAAAGAATTATTTAACATTATCCCATTTTTAAATGGTGGCTTATTTGAGTGTTTAGATAAAATTAAAGAAAATGAAAATGAGAAAGCCAGGTATCAGGATGGTTTTACCAGAAATTCTCAAAAGCAAGCAGAAATTCCTGATGAGCTCTTCTTTGGTGCAGAAAAGATAATCGATTTAAGCAAAATTTATGCTGATAATAAGAGAAAAAATGAAAAAGTAAAAGGACTCATTGATATTTTAAACCATTATAAGTTTACGATAGCAGAAAGTACGCCGATAGAAGAAGAGATTGCGTTAGATCCAGAGCTTTTAGGGCGAGTTTTTGAAAACCTTTTAGCCAGTTACAACCCGGAAACACAAACAACTGCCAGAAACCAAACAGGTTCTTTTTATACCCCCCGTGAAATTGTTGATTATATGGTTGATGAATCAATAAAAAAATATTTAAAAACAGAATTATCAAAGAAATCAAATATGCCAATCCAAGACATTGAGAAAGAACTTGAGAAACTTTTTAATTATTCTGAAGAAAAATTAGATTTTGATGAAGAAGATACTAAAAGACTAATCAATGCTCTCGATTCATGCAAAATTCTTGATCCGGCATGTGGTTCAGGTGCTTTTCCTATGGGTATTCTTCATAAAATGGTTTACCTGTTAAGCAAATTAGACCCATACAATAAGGAATGGATAGATATTCAGAGGCAAAAAGCCATCAAAGAAACAGAAATTGCATTTCAGATTGGTGATAAGGATGAACGAGATACAAGGCTAAGAGAAATTAGTGATGTTTTTGAGCATAATTCGAATGATTACGGGCGAAAATTATATTTAATTGAAAATTGTATCTATGGGGTTGATATACAACCAATTGCTATTCAAATCAGTAAGCTTAGATTTTTTATTTCTTTGATTGTCGATCAACATTTAAGAAAAGATCAACCAAATTTTGGAGTTATACCCTTGCCTAACCTGGAGACTAAGTTTGTATCGGCAAATACATTGGTAAATTTAAAAAATAAAGATGAGCAATTAACTATTTTTCATAGTGATTCATACGATGAAATCATAAAAATAGAAAATGAGATAAAAGAAATAAGACAAAAGAACTTTTTTGCCAATAATAGTATCAAGAAAAACAGATTAAAAAAACAAGAAAGAGCAAAAAGAACAGAGTTAAAAAATAAACTGATTGAATTTGGTTATGATGAGAGAGTTTCCTGTCATATATCAGCTTGGGATCCTTATAATCATAATGCCTTAAGCAACTGGTTTGATCCGGAATGGATGTTTTGTTATAAAGAAGGCTTTGATATCGTGATCGGAAATCCGCCCTATATACAACTTCAAAAGTTCAAAGGTCAAGCCATTCAAAAAACCTATAAAGAGCAAAATTATCAGTCTTATGACTCTATGGGTGATATCTATGGACTCTTTTATGAAAGGGGACTCGATTTACTTAAAAATAAGGGGCATTTGTGCTATATTACTTCCAATAAATG
>JAGOCT010000072.1 GCA_017998585.1 Candidatus Cloacimonadota bacterium
GTTCGTACGCTTGTTAACGAAAATAAGACTACAGGTAATCATTCTGTTGTATGGAATGGTAAAGATGATCAGAACAAGAACGCAGGTTCAGGTGTTTACTTCTATAGAATGACCACTCCTACTCACACTGCAACTGCTAAAATGATTCTTATGAAATAGTCCGAATCTCATACAATCCTCTAAACCCTGGCTTCGGTCAGGGTTTTCCTTTTAAAACAAAATGAGGATTTAACAATCCTCATTTTGAATAATCAATTATAACATGAGAATTAGAGTTCTTGTTTCTAATGATCTTCCAGGAATTTATTGATTTTATATGCTGCTAAAGCCCCATCTCCTACTGCAGTCGCTACTTGTCTGAGCTCTTTTACGATTACATCACCTGCTGCATAGACTCCAGAAATATTTGTTTGTAGGGAATGATCAGTTTTGATGTAACCATGATCAAGTTCAAGCTGATTTTCAAATAATTGAGTATTCGGGATCATTCCCACAAAAATAAAAATCCCATCAATCAATAGAGTCTCTTGCTGATGAGACACTGAATCTTCGATAAGGATTTGCCTGTTCAGCGTATTTGAAAAGTCAAAAGAGCGTAAGGTAGAATTTAATCTGACTTTTATCTTTGGTTCAGCTTTAAGCTTTTCAATAACGATAGGATCTGCTGTCAGATGGTCAAGATTCTGAATGATAATGATTTCTTTTGCATATTTTGCCAAAAACAGAGATTCTTCACAGGCTGAATTTCCCCCTCCAATAACTGCAATTTTTTTGTCTGGATACATTGGCCCATCGCAAGTAGCACAATAACTTATCCCTTTACCTTTAAACTGCTCTTCATTAGCAAGACCTAATTTTCGTGGTGAAGCGCCTGTTGTTATCAGAACACTTTTTGTTTTATAAATCGTCTCTCCTGATTTGATTTCTTTAATTTTGGGGCTTAAATCCACCGAATCAACGTAGGCATTGATAATCTTTAGACCAAAACTTTTAGCCTGACTTTCCATGTTCTGAGCCAGTTTTTGTCCTAAAACAGGTTCTGGAAAACCAGGGTAGTTTTCTACCCATTCTGTCCCTGCCATTTGACCGCCAGAGATAAACGCTTTTTCTATCATTAACGTGTTGAGTTTATATCTGGCTGCATAAAGCCCGGCTGTCAAACCTGCCGGGCCACCTCCAATGATAATCAGATCATAGATTTGAGAACTGTCAGTCTCATCTGCAATATTAAGATTAAAATCAAGCACATTCTCCTCCTGAATTATAATGAGGCTTTTATTTTTTCGATTAAATATTCTTCAGGAGCAGCTCCTTCAAGGTATTCTGTATCGTTTACTATGGTTCGCGGCACTCCCTGAACCTGATATTTTATTGCAAGTGGAGTAAACTCAGAGGATTCAACCATATCTGCAGTAATATAATCATTCACATAAGCCATTTGATGAGCCAGAATCACTGCAGGAGGACAGTAAGGACATGTAGGTGATACAAATACCTGTAAATGAACAGGTTTTTGTATGTAGTTCAAAAAGTCGATAGTTGATTTTTTTAACTGATGTCTGCCTGTTGAAACCAACATAATCGCAGAAATTAAAGATGAAAACTCATAGCCTGAAGGAATACCAAAGAATCGGATACCTCTGTCTTTTTCATCCATAACAACAAGTGCGGGGATTTTATCAATTTTATGCGCTTTAACCTGTTCAGTATCTTTTTGAAAATCATAGACTTCAAATTTAATCTTGTTTGAAGTGGATGCAATTTCTTCAACTAATGAGTGAGTTTCTTTACAAAACTGACATTCCATTTCCTGAGTAAAGAACTTCATTGTTACAGGTTTTTCTAATCCTTTAAACAAGTCTTTTACCTGATTGATAATTTTTTCATTGAGTAATGACATCTTGCTCTCCTTTTCTTTAATCTAATTCTTTGCTAATCTAGATAAGATAGTTATTAGATTGACTTTATTTATAGTATAAAGCACTTTGAAAAAAAAGCAAGAAAAAAGTAAAAAAAATATTCAAAGAAACAAAAAAAGTGAATTTGTTCATTTGATAACAGAATAATATGTAATTTATAGAATAAAAATAAGTGATAAGGAAGCAATAAGGAAAGGATAAGGAAACAATAAGGGAAGAATCCAAAAAAAATACAAAAAGCTGTAAAAATTATTTTACAGCTTATGATAAAAAATAAATTAAATCATTCTGGTGTATATCAGTATCATTCCAATCATGATAATAATGCTGAGAATCAGGTTAATGGTTCTGTTGATTAGTATTTGTCTTTGAAGTTCATCAAGCTCTGTCCGTGTATCTTTCAGTTTTCTTTCCAGTCTGACAATTAGATTTTCAATCACATCTATTTTCTCTTCAGTTTTATCATGGTGTTTAATTCGATTATCATGTTCTTTGGATTTCATCCAATTGCTTAAGAAAGTGCTCACTACCGGTACAAGTTTCAATAAATTCATATTCATAAATCCTCCACAATATCTATGTCAATATTTACACAGATTGCAGAATATGTCAAGGAAAAAGTGTCTAAAGATGATAAAAAGTCTTATCATGCTATCATTTTCTATAAGCATTTCAAGATAATTGTAAACTTGCCGTCTTAAGAATAGACCTGAGCTTGTCTAAAGATACTCACAGAGCAGATCAGCAAAACTTTCACTTGACACAAATAGACTGATGAAATTTCGTAAGATTATATAAAATCTCAGTTATAAAATATGGAGTATATATGAAAAATGAAAATAAAATCGTAAAAATTAGAAAAAATAGTATTCAAGACTGGGTTGAAGCTATTTTATGGGCTTTTGTAGTCGCAATGATTATTCGAAATTATACCTTTCAGAATTTTAAAATTCCTTCATCTTCAATGGAATCTACACTGCTCATCGGGGATTATCTGGTTGCAAATAAAATGAAATATTTCTTTACAGACCCAAAAAGAGAAGATATTGTTACATTCAGATATCCTGCAGATCCTCTAGAACCAGAACCACGTGAACAATTTGTCAAAATATTAGCTCCGGTTTATTGGGATAAAGAGAAACATTTTCTAACCTGGTACGAAAAAAAGAATGTAGTAAAACGAGTGATCGGTATGCCAGGTGACACAGTAGAAGTTCGTGATAAAGATATATATATTAATGGTGAACTCTTCAAGAAAAATTATGAACAATATATGGATTACAGAGTGATACCTCGTGATTATGCCCATATTCAGTGGGACCCAATAATGAGTAAGGATCAAAAAGGGATTGTTATGGGTTCAAGAGATAATTTTGGACCAATCGTTGTTCCTCAAGGTAAATATTTTGTTTTAGGGGATAATCGGGACTTAAGTGCTGATAGCCGATATTGGGGATTTCTTGACAGAAAAGATATAACAGGTACACCGTTACTAATCTTCTTCTCAAGATCAGAAGATGGTGAAACCAGATGGAATCGCTCGTTCAAACTCATCAAGTAATCGAACACTTATATATTCATGTTCCATTCTGTCTGAATAAATGCCAGTATTGCTCTTTTTATTCAGAATCAACTCAAAATTCAGAGAATAATGAAGAGACAAAATATTATTTGCTGGCACTGGAACGTGAAATCAGATATTATCAGCAACTATTTGATTTTCAGTTAAAAACAGTGTATTTTGGTGGAGGAACGCCTTCATTACTAACACCAGAGCAAATGAGTACTATTTTAAATGTCATCTTAAAAAAATCAGGAGTTCATACCACAAAGCTTCTGTTTGATAATACCCCGAAAAGTGATGAAATAGAAATTACGCTTGAATGTAATCCAAACACGATTAATGATGAAAAACTCGCAAGATTAAAACATTCAGGAATTAACCGGATCAGTATAGGCGTTCAGTCATTTAACAATCAGATACTTCAGTATTTAGGACGAATTCATGACTCTGATATTGCTGAAAACGCGATAAAATCGGTAAAGAGAGCTGGTTTTAAAAATTTTTCAGTTGATTTAATTTATGGGATACCAGATCAGAGTAAAGCGATGTTCCTTTCTGATATCAATAAATGTGTTGAATATCAGGTGCCTCATATCTCATTTTATGGATTAAGCCTTGATGAAGAGGTTCCCTTGTATCGTGATTTGAAGAAGCTGCCAAATGAAGATGAAGTATGTGAACAATATTATTCAGCACAGAAAATCTTAGAAAATCAACAGTATTTGCCTTATGAAATATCAAATTTTGCACTTGAAGGATTTCATTCCAGACATAATATGGCTTATTGGCAGGGTAAAACATATCTTGCTGCCGGTCCTTCAGCTTCGGGATACTTAAAAGCGTGTAACAGAGACATGAAATATATACGTTATACGAACTCTGCAGATTTAAAAAAATATAAAGACAAATGGCTTATTAACGTTCATCAGGATTTTGAACAGGTAGAGATGATTAATCAGGAAGAAGCAGAGAAAGAGTTTATTATTACTCGCTTGAGATTGAAAGATGGCATACAACTGAAGGAATACCAGGAAATTTTTTTAAAGGATTTCTTGATAGTTTATCAGAAGCAGGTTAAAAAATTAGTAAAGGTTGATCTCATTCATGTTACAGATCAATCCCTTTGTATTAAAAGAGAACATTATCTGTTGATGAATGAGATAATTTTGGAGTTTATTTAATGATGTTTATCAATCTGGATAAAAACATAAAACAGGAGACATATAAATGAGAAAACTTTTCATCATTATCTTCATCACTTGTTTAACTCAATTGTTTGGAGAATTGCTTATACCAATGGATATGACTCAAACAAATCATCTGAAAGCCTATGGAATTGCATTTAAATCTGTAAAAGAAGGACAGAAAGTAAAATGGCTGTTAAATTACCGTGGTGGTGCTCTCATCATGAATGATACTCAGGAGTTTAGAAATGACTGTAACATTCGTGGGGTGAGTTTTGAAATTATTTCTGGTTCTGATATTGCCCTGATAAATGACGAGATAAATGCGAATAATATGGAAGTTGTTACGCTCGAAAAAGAGCCGAAAATTGCTGTTTATACACCTCCTAATACAAATCCCTGGGATGATGCTGTTACGCTTGCGTTAACTTATGCTGAGATTGATTATGATAAAGTATGGGATGAAGAAGTAATAAATGGGAAGCTGGTTGATTACGACTGGTTGCATTTACACCATGAAGATTTTACAGGTCAGTATGGGAAGTTTTATGGCTCATATAGAAATGCACCCTGGTATATCAATGAAGTGAAATATAATGAGCAAATGGCTCAGCGTTTAGGCTATTCAAAAGTTTGGCAGCTAAAACATCAGGTTGCAGATAAAATTAGAGAATTTGTGATAAATGGTGGGTTTCTATTTGCCATGTGTGGTGCAACAGATACTATAGATATTGCGCTTGCCTGCTATATGACAGATATATGTGAAACCGCTTTTGATGGGGATGGTATTGATCCTCAGTACAAAAGAAAAATTGATTTCTCAAGAACTTTTGCTTTTGAAAATTTTGATATCATCACTAATCCTTATGTCTATGAGTTTTCGACAATTGATGCAAGTGACTACGCTCAGTTAAGAGGAGCTGACGGAGATTATTTTCAACTTTTTGATTTCTCTGCTAAATATGATCCAGTGCCAACCATGTTGATTCAGAATCATACCAATGCAATCAATGGATTTCTGGGTCAAACTACCTCTTTCAGAAAAACCTTTCTGAAAAATAGTGTGATTATTCTAGGCGAAACACCTGGCTCAGATGAAGCAAAGTATATTCATGGAAACATAGGGAAGGGGACTTTTACTTTTTATGGTGGGCATGATCCAGAAGATTATCAGCATAAAATTGGAGATCCAGAGACTGTTTTAGACTTACATAAAAATTCAGCCGGTTACAGATTAATATTAAATAATGTTCTGTTTCCGGCTGCAGAAAAAAAGAAACTTAAAACTTAGAATACCTTTTGAATTGCGTTATAGAGATAATCTATATCAGCATCCTGATGAAAGTGGGACAAAGAAAAACGTATAGCCCCTGTATTTTCTGTTCCCAGAAATTGGTGCGCTAATGGGGCACAGAATAATCCAACTCTGCATTCAATCTGATAATCGTCAAATAATTGCTGAGCCAGCTGAACATGATCTGTTTGATGATGAACCAGAGAGAACAGATAACCTTGTTTTTCCGGATTAGCTGCTTTAAGTATTTTAAATCTGGAGTCATCAGACAGTTGATTTATAAGTTCATGGAAACGTTTGTCTGTAAATTTTTTAGGTGTGTGGTTTTTTAAACTTGCATTGAGACCAAAGATTCCTGCCATATTCTGAGTACCAGCTTCAAAACGATCTGGGAAGATTTCTGGCATTTCATACATTGAAGAAAGACTACCTGTTCCTCCGTAAATCAATGGGTCAAGAGACTCGGGATTTTTAGCATAAAAACCACCAATACCCATAGGTCCATAAAGACTTTTGTGTCCTGTAAAGGCTAGAAAATCGATATTCCATTCATCTCCAAAAATTGGATTTTGTCCAGCAGACTGAGCCGTATCCAGCATAATCTTTACTTCAGGAAATTGATTCCTGAATGCCTGAATATCCTGAATAAGACCATTGACATTACTTTGATGATTGATTACAACAAGTTTGGTTTCTTCTCTGATTTGATTTGATATCTCTTGCAAATCTAAGGTGCCATCTTCAAAAGCTTTTAAAATCTCTACCTGAATTCCTTTTGTTTCAATCAGATGATGAAGACAACGTGTAACAGCGTGATGTTCAAGAGGAGATATAAGGATATGATCACCTTCTTTTAGGAATCCATTTAAAATCGTATTGATTGCTATGGTTGCATTAAATGAAAAAAACAGATGATCACTTTTTGCAACATGAAAAATATCAGCAAGTAACTGACGAGTTTCAAAAACTGTTTTAGCTACTTTGATATTGATATCACCGTAAGTTCTTCCATAATTACGGCCAATATGATTGATATAATTGAGCATCGCATCCCCAAGCTCTTTTGGCTTGGGGAAACTGGTTGCTCCGTTATCAAAGTATGTATTATAAGTTATCATTAGAATTTAATCGCAGTATAGATGCTGATAGATTTATTTGTTTCGTCATCACCTTGAATTTTGCCGTTACCATCTTTATCTTCAAATGTATAACGATAATCAAAATTCATAGAGACACCTGAAGAAATTTCATAACCTAAAACATAGCCCATGATTGTGCTTGGTGTTTTCCATTCGCTTATATCATCTACGTTATCCTGAGAATAATATGCTTTTGCAGTAGATAACTTAGGTACTTTTGTGATATTCAAATCACCGTTTAAAGTTTTAGCGTTCATGTTATCACCCTTTAAATCCTGATAACCGATATTTAGATAAGCCCATTTGAACATATCAATACCTAAACCTGCATAAAAACCATCCATTGCTTCAACACTCTCTAAAAATTGTTTTTTAGTAATAACCTGTTTGCCGAATGTACGAGCTCTTTCAATTTCATAGGTATTATTAAAATAACCGAAGAGGAATTCTTCACCGGCATGTCTGAACTCTGCATAGGCAGAAACTGGACCAAGGTTGAATTTTACACCAGGAAATGCAAAACCAAAACCATAATCAATAATTTGTGCAGCCTGTGCATAGATATCTAATTTCATCATGTCAGTTGAAATCAGTGGTAAACCAAGATCAACCCCTACGATTGAGACCGTAGAAGTCATTTCTTTATATTTTGGTAAGTATTGAGTTTGAGTTGAGTCAATCACTCCTCTGGCTACTAAAGTATCTATAATCTCATTGGTATTTGGTAGTCCCTGATGATCAAGAGCCCATTTATCTC
>JAGOCT010000073.1 GCA_017998585.1 Candidatus Cloacimonadota bacterium
GGATAAGGGAAGAATAAGGAATCAAAACAGAAAGTATATAGATTTTATAATTTTATAGATATATTTTGATATAAAATATTTAAATTCAGATTTTCTATAATTTTTTAAAACAAAAAAATATAAAATCCAATTCAATTAACAAATTGATTGACAGCTTTGACTCATAAATTTTAATAGATATATGGAGAATAATGAATGAATAAAAAGAAAGATAAGTTTGTAACTACTGGTAAAAGCATCCGATTAAAGAACACTTGTGTCAACGATCTGGATGACATTTATGATTTTGAAGAAAAAGAACAAAGTCATACCAAAACCTTTAGACGAACTTATGAAAAAGGCAAATTTTCTCAAAAAAGCAATCTCACTCTCCTTGAAGGCAGAATCATTGAAATGAGAACGAATTATTCTTATATCGTTGATATGAATGGGGCATTATTTCCATGTACGTTAAGCGGAAGATTAAAATATCTTGAGTTTGAAAGTCATAATCCGGTTTGTGTAGGGGATTATGTCAAAATTGATACACATGAGAAAGACAATTACCGAATCGAAGAAGTATTACCTCGTCATAACAGACTTTCGCGTTATCTATCCAGTGCAACCATGCAAAGAGAAATCGCTATAGTTTCCAATATTGACCAGATCATTATTACTGTTTCCTGTAAAGACCCTATGTTTAACTCAGGTTTGATAGACAGATATTTATGTCTGGCTGAGATTTATCAGATTCATTCACTGATTTGTGTTAATAAAACAGATATAGCAGATGATCTGGAAGCCATTCAGGAAGAATGTCAATATTATTTACAAAATGGTTATCAGGTTATTTATACTAGTACGCAAAGAAAAAAACACAGTTTAGATTATCATAGATTAATGAGCAAACATTTATTATTTAAAAACTACCAAATTAAGGGATCATTCCAGCAGTATAGAAATCCAGGTATAGAAGAATTAAAAGAATTATTGAAAAATAAAGATTCGGTATTTACAGGGCATTCAGGTACAGGAAAAAGTTCAATTATCAATGCCATTGAGCCATCTCTTAATTTACGCGTTGGTGAAGTCAGTAATGTACATCGAAAAGGCCAGCATACCACAACGACTTCCAGAATGATTAAATGGTCTTTTGGTGGCCATCTGATTGACACTCCAGGTATTAAAACGCTTGAACTTAGTTCTGCTCATAAAAATCTAATCCCTTCACATTTCCCTGGTTTTGGGCAATATGCGTCTCACTGTTATTTTCAAGATTGCACTCATACTCATGAAGAACATTGCAGTGTATTGGAACATTTAGGCAAAGAAATTCCTGAAGAACGTTATGACTCTTACATACGGATTATGGATTCCTTATGAAGCATATTGCATTAGTTTTTCGTCCGAACATTGATTCTGAGAGCATTCTTAAAACGTTGTCAGACCATTTTACTAACCATTGCCGATTTTACCTGATCAACCCAGATGATGAAAATCAGATCTGTAAAATTTCCAAAAAAAACGCTGACAGCATAGGATTAACCCTACAGGCAGACTGCTCTGATAACGGTCTTATTGATGGAGAATCAGCTTTAATCAAAAAAAAACCAGATTGTATTTTAGTATTTGGCGGAGACGGTACCATTCTCCGTTCTTTACACTATGCATCAAACTTTCATGCGCCTATATTAGGTTTTAACATGGGTACGCTTGGTTTTTTAACAGACTGTAAAATCAATGAGCTGATACCTTCAATCAATATGTTTATAAATGGGAAATATCAAATTGAAAAAAGAATGTTGCTTGACATCTCTGTTATTCGCAATAATGAACGAATTATACACTTGCCAGCCCTTAATGATGCAGTTATTTATAAAGGGGAATTGTCAAAACTGATCACACTAAAGCTCTTCTCCAATAAACGATATGTCTATGAAACCAGATGTGATGGTATCATTACAGCGACACCAACAGGTTCTACTGCCTATTCTATGTCATCAGGCGGCCCTATTATCTCCCCAGACATGGAAGCTTTTGTAGTAAATCCCCTCAATCCTCATGTGCTTTCAATCAGACCCATGATTTTTAATGCAGAAGATACTTTGCATTTTAAACTGGAAGAACCTCACTCTTCCACGGTTTTACAGATTGATGGAGTTAATGTCGTTCAATTGCTTCCAAAAGATAAAATAACGATTAAACGATCAACAAAGAAAATGTGTTTTATCAAATTATCCCATAGAACTTTTTATCAAATCCTGAGAAAAAAACTCAAAATGGGAAAACTTTAGAGGAATAGATGCTAAATTATCTTGAATTGAAGAATTTCATTTTTGTAAAATCGCTGAAACTGTCGTTTTCCAGTGGGTTACAAATATTAACAGGAGAGACCGGTGCTGGAAAGTCAATCATTGTCGGTGCGATTCATCTGATAATGGGCGGTCAGCTAAAGGGGAATGTATTCAGAGATCCTAAGCAAAAAGTCAGTCTTTCAGCAATATTCTCCATCAATTCTCAAAATCAGGCGTTAATGAATCTAATCAATCAGTATGATATTGATATTTCAGACAATGAACTTTTCTTTTCAAGAGAGATTCAAACAGATGGAAAATCAAGCGTATTTATCAATGGCAGAAAAGTAACAAATACCATCATACGTGAATTCAGAGACTCACTCTTCGACTTTCACAGCCAACGTGACCAACAATTATTACTCAATGAAGATTTTCAGTTATTATGTTTAGACCATTTTGCCAGACTTGATTCTGAACGAGAGGAATATACACAATGTTTCCATGCATATCAATCTCAGGTTTCTCATTTAAAAAAACTGGAATCAGAAGAAAGAAAGTCCGAAGATAAAATCAGACTCTATGAATTCCAGATCAATGAGATTGAAGACTTAAAACTGAAAGCGGATGAAGAACAAGAACTGGATGCCGAGTATCAGGTATTATCTAATGCTCAGGAAATACTGGATGCCTGTGATCAGTTGAATCATCATCTTTATGAGAAGGAAAATGCCGTCTATGATCAGATTTCATCATTTTGTAATTTGTTTGAGCGATTTGCCCGAATGAATAATCTGATTAGTGAACAAAATGAACATTTACAGGCAATTTTATCTCATTTTGATGATTTAGTTCAAATTTCACGACAAATTCCTCAAGAGATCTACCTTGATCAAAACCGACTAGATGAAGTAGAAAGCAGAATCCAGCTTTTGCATCAAATTAAGACAAAATACCGAAAAAGTATCTCAGAAATTATTGCATACAAAACAGAAATGCAAAAATATTTAAAAGAGCATAATTCTTTAAAAGATAAGATAGAAGAGGCTAAAAACAGTCTTGATCAATTAAGGCAAGATTTGCTTGTAAAGGCAGATTCACTTAGTTTAAAAAGAAGTCAGGCGGCGATAAATTTTGCTTCAGAAATTGAAGTAAATTTACAGGATTTAGCCATTCCATCAGCAAACGTAAAAATAAAAGTTGACAAAAATCAAGACATATGTAATAATCAAGCGAACAGAGTCATAGGGTTAAAAGAAACGGGTCAGGATCAGGTTGAGTTTCTTTTCAATGCGAATAAGGGCGGACAATTACAAATATTAAAACATTCCGCTTCAGGAGGTGAATTATCACGATTACTTCTGGTAATCAAAAAAATACTGGCAAACAATCTGCCACCTCAAACCATCATCTTTGATGAGATTGATTCAGGTATCGGAGGGAAAACAGCAGATATGCTTGGACAATATATATACAATATCAGTGATTATCATCAGGTCATCTGTATCACACATTTGGCTCAGGTGGCTTCGTACGCTGAAAAACACTTTAAAATTGAAAAAAATACGCTGGAAGAAATGACTGAAATTCAGGTCGATTTACTCAATGAGAATGAAAGACATAAAGAAATTGCCAGAATGTTGTCAGGTGATCTTTCAGAATATGCACTCAATCATGCCAAAGAATTATTGAAAAAGAGGAGATAAATCGTATGAGATTAAAATTTACAAAACAGTTTAAACTGCTAATCATAGCTTTGATTATTCTGGGAGCCTTTGGATTTGCGAAATTAGGTCCCTGGTTTAATAGCAGAGGAGGTCAAAATCCAATTGCATTTCAAACAGAAAGAGAATTTAAAAAAGCCAAAAACTTCATAAAAACCAAATTTGAATTCAATGTCGAAAAATTTGATGAGTTTGGTCAAAAAATAGATCAAATCAGCAATAATCCAAACGTGAATGTCATTAAAAAAGAACAAAACAGTAATGCTGTTATTTATTTAGCAGAGATCAAAGATAGCGATTATAACGCCATCGTGAATGAAATCAGAAATTATCCGAGTGTTGGCAACAAAAAAGAAGGCTCGTTTAAAAGTACTGCATTTGACAAAGATATTCAACAAAGATTGGATGTGAACATCGCACTAAAAAACAAGTATATGGCTGATCTACAAAAAACTAAACAGGCTTATACTTCTGATCGTTTAAGAATTCAGTTAAACACCGTACAGGAAACAATTGACAGTTTACAAACCCAAATCAAAGCACAATCTCACAATAAACAAAACAATCTGATTTTCCTGGTTGTTAGTCCAAAAGTATCTGGTTCAAAACACATATTGGCTTCTACTACAAATTTTGCGACCAGATTTATTATTGGGCTTGTTGGTGTAACTCTGGCAGTTTTTGTACTTTTATTTGTAATGAACGGAATTCTAAATCTGATGTCTCTTTTAGGTTTCCATACAGCTAAAGGTAGTGGCGGAAAATCATACAGCAGTTACAAATATGGCTCAACTGGCAGATACAGTTATGGCGGTTATGGCAGTAACCGGAAAAGAAAAGTAAAGAGAATATACAAAGATCCAACGACAGGGGAAAAAACAGAAGTAAATTCCACTGAAGATAAAAAGTAGGAGGTTTCTATGGATGCGTGGATTGTCTGGCTTGCACTTGGTATCCTGTGTTTTATTGTAGAAATATTTACACCAGGATTCTTCTTTTTCAGTTTTGGGGCAGGCGCTATACTAACTGGTTTAGCAGCCTATTTTACCGATAACCTTGTCATACAGCTGGCTGTTTACGCGATTAGTACCTTTTTTGCTTTTATACTCATGAAGCGTTTCGCCAAATCAATATTGAAAAATGATACAACCGAGAGTAATATCTTTGCGCTTAAAGGGAAAACAGGTACCGTAACCAAGGCTATCCCAAAAAACGGCAGAGGTTATGTGAAAATAGGTGGCGAAGAATGGTCAGCAGTCTTTCATCTGGATATGGATATGATAGAAGAAGGTACTCTGGTAACCATTACTGAAACAGAAGGTAATAAAGTCATTGTTATACCTAAGGAGGAAAAATGATTATATCAAGTCTCTACCTCATCATTATTATTGTGCTCTTTGTCTTAGTTTTAGCTTCAAAGGGTTTAAAAGTAGTTCAACAGGCAGAAGTGATCATTGTGGAAAGGCTGGGTCGTTATCACAAAACATTAAGCAGCGGTCTTCATATTATCTGGCCTATTGTCGATAAACCCCGTTCTTTTAACTGGCGTTACATCAAGGAAGACTTCAAAGGTAATAAATACATCCAACAAACGATGGTTAACAGAATGGATTTAAGAGAGTCTGTTTATGACTTTCCAAAACAAAATGTAATTACCTCTGATAACGTTTCTATCGAAATCAATGCCTTAGTTTATTTTCAGGTAACTGATCCGTTTAAGGCGATCTATGAAATTAATAATCTGCCGGATGCGATTGAAAAACTCACTCAGACTACGCTTCGTAATGTCATTGGTGAGCTTGATCTGGATAAAACCCTTACTTCCCGTGACACCATCAATTCCAAGCTGAGAGATATTTTGGATGAGGCATCTGATAAATGGGGTGTTAAGGTTAATCGTGTGGAATTACAGGATATTAATCCGCCAAAAGAAATTCGTGCTGCGATGGAAAAACAAATGCGTGCAGAACGTGATAAACGTGCAAAAATACTGGAAGCGGAAGGTGATAAACAATCACAGATGACTGTGGCTGAAGGTGATAAAATTGCTGCAATTACACGTGCAGAAGGTGAAGCTCAGTCTAAACTGGTTGTTGCCGAAGCCGAAGCCGAAGCAATCAGAAGAGTATCATCTGCTGTTGCTGCCACAAAAACAGACCCGGCACAATACTTACTGGCTTTAAAATATATTAACGCTTTTGCTGATTTGATTCAAAAAGGTGATAAAACCGTTATTCTGCCTTATGAATCAAGTGCACTTCTTGGCTCTGTTAAAACATTAAATGAATTGTTCAAACAATCTTAGTTGTAAATCATAAATTAATTTGGAGGAAAAATGTCAGAAATTACCGATATTCATGCAAGAGAAATTCTTGATTCCAGAGGGAATCCAACCGTTGAAGTAGAAGTATATCTTGAATCCGGCATTATGGGACGCGCAGCTGTGCCAAGCGGTGCATCAACCGGTGAATTTGAAGCGGTTGAATTAAGAGATGGCAATAAAAACCGTTATTTAGGTAAAGGTGTGGAAAAAGCAGTTAAAAATGTGATAGATGATATCGCTCCGGAAGTTGTTGGAATGGACGTTATTGACCAGATGGATATTGATCAGGTGATGATTGAACTTGATAATACTCCAAATAAAGGCAAACTGGGTGCTAATGCCATCTTAGGTGTTTCTATGGCTTCTGCAAGAGCAGCTGCTGATTATCTGGGTATTCCGCTTTACCGTTATCTTGGCGGAACTTTTGCTCATGTACTGCCAGTTCCAATGTCAAACATTATCAATGGTGGCGTTCATGCAGATAACAATGTGGATTTCCAGGAATACATGATTGCTCCTGTTGGCGCAGAAACTTTCAAAGATGCCCTCAGAATGAATGCAGAAGTATTTCATACCTTAAAGAAAATCCTTCATAAACAAGGTCACAATACCGGTGTGGGCGATGAAGGCGGATTTGCACCAAATCTGAACAACAATGAAGAACCACTTCAAATGATCGTTGAAGCCATCAAAGAAGCCGGCTATATCCCCGGACAGCAGATTGCCATCTGTATGGACCCGGCATCTTCTTCTTTTTACAAAGACGGAAAATATGTTCTTGCAGCTGAAAACAAAGAACTTTCATCTGAAGAAATGGTCGCTTATTATGAAAATTTATGCAATAAATACCCTGTCATCTCTATCGAAGACGGACTTGCAGAAGAAGACTGGGAAGGCTTTAAACTGATGACTCAAAAAATGGGTCACAGACTTCAGATTGTGGGTGATGACCTGTTTGTAACCAATTCAGAAAGACTTGCCCGTGGTATCAAAGAAAAAGCTGCTAATTCAATTCTGATTAAACTGAATCAAATTGGATCTGTAACAGAAACACTTAAAACCATTGAGATGGCAAAATCTAATGGAATGACTTGTGTTATTTCTCACAGAAGCGGTGAAACCGGTGATACCTTTATCGCTGATCTTGCAGTTGCTGTCAATGCCGGTCAGATCAAAACGGGTTCTATCTGCAGAAGTGAAAGAATTGAAAAATATAATCAGTTACTTCGTATAGAAGAAGAACTGGGTATCTCTGCAGTTTACGCTGGCAAAGATGCTTTCAGACATTTAAGATAGATTTAATATTAAATAGTCAGGGTCTATGACCCTGACTATTATTTAATCAGATCCAGTGAGGTAATTATGGGTTTATTCTCTTCCAAATCAGATCTGATTTTAAAAAAGACAGCTGACATAGAGAATCTACTCACGGAGATAGCCTCACAACCCCATGTCGTACTTACCAGTATTTTAGGCGAAAGTGTTACCACAAAAATTGATAAGT
>JAGOCT010000074.1 GCA_017998585.1 Candidatus Cloacimonadota bacterium
GAATTGGTAATGTTTTCATCCATCATCTTTTTGATCATCATGACAGAATGTGGGTTATGACAATCATAAAGGCTTTTACCGATTAGTTCTTTACCTCCCCATTTTTCAAAAGTCTTGCTGGCTTTTTCATTCATGGAGATAACAATACCTTCTCTGTCACAAACGGTAATTGCCGCATTAAAATCTTTGATCCATTCAAACTCTTTCATTCATAACTCCTTTTTGTTATTAGGTAGGGCAAGCAACCTTGCTTGCCAGGTATATCATCTGTTCTACAAGCATCTTGTTTGTAGTTTTTTCTGCAAGCTAGTAGCTTGCAGTACGGTTGTGAATAGCATACGTTACAAGTGCTTTCGCAAGCTGGTAGCTTACGTTACAACCTTGTTAAAAGATCATAGGTCCTAGCTCTGATATATGCTTTACTTTATGGCAATGGATGTTTTTCTCTTTTATTTTGATATCAGAAGCAGTAAACACTTCTTTAAAACCCATTTTTAGTGCTTCTTTGACTCTTTTTTCCATCTGAGAAACCGGGCGAATGTCGCCATTAAGACCGACTTCTCCGATAAAAACGGTTTTTTCTCTAAGTGGTTTATCCCTGAAACTGGAGAGTATGGAAGCGATCAAAGCCAGATCAGTACCCGGTTCGATGACTTTGATACCCCCTGAGAAATTGATAAAGATATCCAGCTCCTTCATACTTAACATTAGGTTTTTTTCGATGACAGCCAGAAGCAAAGCCAGTCTTTTTTGATCAAATCCAACAGATACTCTTTGAGCTGTGCCATAATTGGTAGGGGAGACCAGTGCCTGAACTTCGATTAGAAATGCCCTTGAACCCTCTAAAACTGATGAAATGGCTGTGCCGGAGTAGTGATTTTGGTGCATGATAAAAAGCTCGGAAGGGTTTTCGACTTGTTTTAAGCCTTTATCAGTCATTTCAAAGATACCAATTTCATTGGTAGAACCAAAACGGTTTTTAGTTGTACGCAGGATTTTAAACTGATTTGACAACTCTCCTTCAAAGTAAAGCACTGTATCTACCATGTGTTCGAGTATCTTTGGACCGGCTACGGCACCCTCTTTGGTTACATGCCCGATAAAAAACAGAGGGATATTTTCCTGCTTTGCCAGACGGGTCAGAACATTGGCTGTTTCTCTGATCTGTACAATTGAACCTGGCAGATTATCAATTGCAGATAAGTAAACAGCCTGAATCGAATCAATGATGATAAAGTCAGGCTTGATTTGTTTAATTTCCTGCATGATACTTTCTACTTCATTCTGGCAGAGCAGCAGAATATTGGTTTCGTTGATATTTAAGCGAAGGCTTCTGATTTTAATCTGTTCAGAGCTTTCTTCACCGGATACATAGAGTACTTTTTTATTCTTTGCCAGGATTCCGGCAATCTGAAGCATAATAGTTGATTTACCAATACCGGGCTCTCCACCGATCAGCGCAACCATACCCGGTACAATTCCACCACCTAGTACACAGTCAAACTCGCTCAGACCGGATACAATTCTTGCCTGATTTACATCAAAAGATACCTGATCAAGCGGGATGGCTTTATTCGCATTTTCAGTAAGATGGTGGGTATTCTTTTTGCCGGATTTTACCAGTTTTTCTGTTTCTGTAAAACTGTTCCAACTGCCACAACCCGGGCATTTACCCAACCATTTAGTGGACTCAAATCCGCATTCTTTACAGAAGAAGGTGATCATCAGTTACCTCCGTATCAGAATCAAGATCAGTTACAGTCGTTATTTCTTCTTCAGTTTCAGGTATCTCAGATGATTTGACTGCATCATCAAAATTGAACAGATTCCAGACCATGAGCCTGTTAAAAGGATATAAGAATGTAATGGTAATGCCATAGAATAACAATGATAACAGAGATGCGAAAAGGATACGACCAATATTGAAGAGTACATCATGCCAGTGAGTCATCATTTTCAGAATATACACTTTTTGATACAAGGCATTAATTAAAGCAACATGATTAATTGGGAAAATGTAGATTTTGACTAATAACATCAACAAGAAGATTGAGATGAATACAGATAAATATTTTGTCAGCAGATAGAAAAGAAAAGCACTGAGATTATTTTCAATCATCTGCCAGGTCTTTTTAAGTGCAGAGATAAAACTCTCTCCTTTATATTGAAAATAAAGCACAAAATCATTCATGATAAAGCTGGTAAAAATGACAATGTAGATGGCAGATTTAAAGAATTTAAGAAATAACAGGAGGATTTTAAAAGAGATATTCATCCCAAATGAGATTAAAAAAAGATAGACAATTAGAGACAGCAGGATTAGTGTTACTGCCAGAAAGAGTACAAATAAGTGTGTAAAAAATGAAGGTACGCTAAAGTTAAAGAAAAGAATCCATTTTTCTTTTTTTGTCAGTTCCTTTTTGAAATGATCGATCATCTTAATCTCTGCACCAATATGTAAAAACCAGTAGAACAAGACCATAGTTAACAAGATAAAAACAGCACTTGGAATGAAAGAAGAATAATTATTGGAGAGATCAGTAAAAAAGATGCTGATGGTTGACTCACTGATAAAGGCATTGAAATGAGATGGAAAAGATAGAAATTGAATGCCATTCCAGGCACCAATGATACTGATTAAATAAAAGAAAATGAGACTGTTGCGGGTTGAACGGAAGTGACTGATTGTTTCAAGGAAGGTTTTTTTTAATAGCTTTACCATAATTTATTCCAATCTCTGAATTTGTTAAAGTAATCACGGGCATAACGGATATCCAGATCAATTTGTTTGATTAACTGTTGTTTGCTTTCAAATGTCTCTTCATTTCTAATTTTAGAAAGAAAATAGAGCTCGACTTCTTTACAATAAAGATCTCCCTTGAAATCGATCAGATGACTTTCTATGGTGATTTCATTGTCGTCTTTGATTGAAGGGCATACCCCTACATTGGTTACGCAGAAATGGTACTCTTCATCATTTTCAAACTCAAGGTTTTCTGCCTGATTATAGATTTTACATAAACAGATATAAACTCCGGCTCCAGGTATCAGTTTATGTTTTTCAGCAGGATCCAGGTTGATAGTTGGAAAACCAAGTGTTCTGCCAATTTGTTTTCCGGTGATCACGTGACCAATGACAGAATAGTAATAACCCAGATAAGTCTGAGCCAAATCTACATAACCATTTCTGATAAAATCACGAATAATGCTTGAACTGATAATCAGGTTGTTTTGAATCGTAAATGCTTCTGCCTGTAATACCTGATAATGGTATTTGGGAGATAATTTTTCAAGTAATTGGATGTTACCTTTTCTATCACGCCCGAAATGCGTATCATAACCGGCAATAATGGCGTAAGGATGAAATGTAGGAATCAAATAGTGTTGTAAAAAATCCTCTGCTGAGATGCTGGCAAATTGATTGTCAAAAGGAATATATTGAATTTCATCAATACCCAGTTTTTTTAAAAGTCTTCTGCGTTTGATTTCTTCGGTCAAAAGATAGGGGAAAACGGTATTGTACAAGGTCTCGAGCGGATGGTGTTTGTAAGTGAGAACAATGCTCTTTTTTTGATGTGTTTTTGCGAAGCTGGCCAGCTGTTTCAAAAGTGACTGATGACCTAAATGCACTCCATCAAAAGTGCCAATCGTTAATACATTTTCTTTATCATTCATCTTGATTAAATATGACTAAAGGTTTTAACTGGTTATTCTCTATCTGAGATAAACCAATACATTTTAATTCTTTATTGAATACGAATACTTTTTTATTCTCTTCAGTTGAACAGGTCATTTTAAAACGATTAACATTCAACGATACACCATTCAGATAGAATTTCTCATCTGGCTTTTCAATCGATATACACAGAAATTCGGGAAACATTTTCTGATACGGAATCAGTGCATTTTGCCAGTTATCTTCACTTAATTCATCCAGTTTTACTGAGTCAGTTAAGTGAAGGTTTTCAATGGCTGTTCGTCTTAGTGTTTTAGTAACTGCAATTGTGTTTAAGAGTTCAGCAATCTGTTCAGATAGCGTACGGATATAGGTGCCGGCCGAGACTGTGCATTCATAGCTTAGTTCAGGGTATTGGTAAGAGAGAACTTTAAAGGCAGAAATATGAATTGGTCTGTCTTTCATCTCAAAATCAATCTCTTTTCGGGCTAATTCATAGGCTTTTTTCCCATCAATCTTAATTGCTGAAAATTTAGAAGGCGTTTGACTATTAATTTTAAGAACACGATTTTCCAGCTCGTTGATGTCAAAATGAGGGATAAAATCATGCTGATTGATCACTTTGCCGGTAAAATCCCCTGTATCGGTCTGGATACCAAACTGCATGGATGCCTGATAAGTTTTACAGGATTTTTCCAGAAATTTTAAGAGTCTGGTTCCATTCCCCACAGCGATAATCATCAAGCCGGTTGCAAAAGGATCGAGAGTACCTGAATGCCCCATTTTCTTTATTCCGGTAATACGACGAAGTCTTCTGATAATATCAAATGAGGTTAAGCCTTCTGGTTTATCTATAAGAAAGAAGCCTGATTTCATCAATTAAAACCTGATTTCTGCTAATACCATGCTTTTTACTTCATCCAGACTGCCACTGATTTCGCAACCTGCTGCTTTTTTATGACCGCCACCGCCAAACTTCATGGCAAGCTGATTGACAACTGTTGTATCAGAACGGAAACTGATTCTAAATATATTTTCTTCAACTTGTTGAAAATAGACTTGAATATCAACACCTTTGACGCCTTTTACCCATCTCATCATCTTGGAAGTCGCATCATTGCTTAGTCCCAGAGAATTCAGCATTTCAAGTGTAGAATGAATAAAGAGGACTTTACCTTTTTGATGCAATTCAATGGTTGCAAGTACCTCTCCGATGAATTTATAGTATTGGGGGCTCTTTTTTAGTAAAAATTCTGTTACAATCTGACTTGGGTTCAAACCTAAGTCCATCAATTGAGCACAAACAGCATAGGTTTCTCTATCAAGATTGCTGTTTAAGAAGTTATCAGTATCATTCAAGATAGTGGTATAGATACAGTCTGCATAATACTTTTGATCAGAAGAGTCAAATTTATTAATCAGATGACCGAAAACATTATGAAGAATTATGCCTGTACAGACTTCAGAAGGCTCAACATAGTAAAAATATTCTTTGCTGATGGCTGTTTCAATCAGTTCATGATGATCAATAAAGAGAACATGTTTTGCATGGTGATAGAAATCTTCATTGATATTGGTTCTTGACTTTTCATGGCAATCAAGGGTCAGAATCAGATCAAAATGAGTTGTTTCTGTCTGACAGGAAGTATGTTTATAAACATCCAGAAATTCCAGAAAATCAGGTGCTGGTTTTTCTAGAAGTATGTGAGAAGTTTTTTTGTATAATTTATTGATGATGTGTTTTAGCGCAAGACAGGCTGCTAATCCGTCTCCATCAGGATTTTTATGAGTCAGGATCAAAATAGATTCTGAGTTTTCTATCAGGTTTTGCAGGATTTCTGCCAGAGAGTTGATACCAGATATATACATAAGATATTTGCCTTTTTTGATAGTAATATGCACTTCGGTTCATTAATGAATAGGGGCATCTAGTATGTTTTTAACATGTTGCAGTAAGCCACTCTATCCTTTTATAATCTCAGGGCGACCAATGGCCGCCCTGAAATAAATTTTAGATACTCTACCCTATGAGGAAAACGATTTGTTAGAAGTCCTCGTCTTCATCAGTGTCGATAATTTCATCTTCAAAATCGTCATCGAAGTCATCATATTCATCTTCATCATCATCGTAGTCTTCATAATCATCTTCAAAGTCATCATCGATAATGTCAACATCATCATCATAGTCATCATCATTATCGTATGATTTTCTTTTTTCTGCTTCAATAACAGCAAACACTTCGTCCAATTTTGATGCTTTATCTTCTGTAGCATCGTATTGGAAGCTAATTTGAGGGATTCTTCTCATAATCTGCGCTCCTGCAATTTGTTTTTTTATAAAGCCCGAACTCTTTTCAATAAGTTCCTGCATCTGCTTTTTCCTTATTGATTTGTCAGAATAATCATAGAATATCTTCAAAAGTAGAAGATCTGGGGTAAGTTTTACATTGGTAATACGAAGTGAATGAAGTCTGTCATCAGATGCGCTGAATGAATAAGCTGAGCTAATCAGCTTATACAGTTCTTTTTTCATTCTTTCCAGTCGGATGCCTTTCATTGACTATATCCCCTATACTTCTCGTTTAAATTCTTCGTTCAGATAGATTTCAATAATATCATTTTCTTTAATATCATTATAATCTTTGAGGGTAATACCACAATCAGAACCAGCTTTGATCTCATTTACTTCCTGATCAAAGTGTTTCAGACTTGCAATACGGCCTTCGTAAATTTTGACATCGTCGCGGAAGATTCTGGCAAGACCAGTTTTAATAACGGATCCTTTTTCTACAAAGCAGCCAGCAACCGTTCCGACTTTTTTAATTTTAAATGTCTGTTTTACAAGGGCATGACCCACAAATTTTTCGCGAATTTCCGGAGCGAGCATTCCAGACATTGCAGATTTGATATCGTCAATAGCGTCGAAAATGATAGAATAGATTTTGATTTCGACATTTAGTTCTTCTGCCAGTTTTTTAGCTTTCGCATTTGAACGGACATGGAAGCCTAGAATGATCGCATCGGATGCTGATGCCAGGTTGACATCCGCTTCAATGATACCACCTACTGATTTTCGAATAATATTAACCATCACTTCTTCATTTGTAAGCTTTTGCAGCGCATCACAGATTGCTTCAACAGAACCATCTGTATCTGCTTTGATTATCAAACGAAGTTCTGACATTTCATTTTCTTTGATTTTTGTGAATAGGTTGTTCAGGTTGGTTGTTGTATGGAATTTTTCTCGTTCCTGGCGAATCAAAAGACGCTCAGAGCTGATCTGACGGGCAATTTTTTCGCTTGCCACCTGATTCAGAATGTCGCCCGCTTTAGGAACATCAATTAGCCCATAAAGCACGCATATATCTGAAGGACCAATCTTTTGGATTTCCTGTCCTCTTTCATTTTCCATTCTTCTGACGTGTCCATAAGTAGCACCACAAACGATATTGTCGCCTTTTTTGATACTGCCTTCCTGTAAGAGAATTGTTGACATAGAACCCATTCTGGCATCTTTTCTGGATTCAATCACAACACCTTTGCCAGG
This sequence comes from Candidatus Cloacimonadota bacterium, assembly GCA_017998585.1. Next base: position 7,224 of record JAGOCT010000074.1, read on the forward strand.
AACACTGTATTTTGCTTTTAATTCTTTCATTTCACAAGAAAGTAGAATCAACTCAAGTAAATCATCAATACCTTCTCCAGAATGAGCTGATGTTTTTGTCCAAAGAATGTCACCACCCCAGCCTTCCAGATATACATTTTGTTCCAGGAGACTGGAAATAGTTCTTTCAATATTGGCTTCAGGAAGGTCTATTTTGTTAATAGCGACAATCATCGTTACGCCTGCAGCACGGGCATGGTCAATTGCTTCAATAGTTTGAGGTTTTACACCATCATTTGCTGCTACGACGATAATTGCGACGTCAGTAATATTGGCTCCTCTGGCACGCATCGCTGTAAAAGCTTCGTGACCTGGGGTATCCAGGAAAGTGATTTTATGTTCTTTGTAGTTAACCTGATAAGCACCAATATGTTGCGTAATACCACCAGATTCTCCAGCAACCACTTTTGTCTTTCTGATGTAATCCAGAATAGAAGTTTTACCATGATCGACATGCCCCATAATGGTAATGACAGGTGGTCTTGGCTCTTCTATAACATTATCATCTGTAATGTTTTCTTCTATCAGATCTGCA
>JAGOCT010000075.1 GCA_017998585.1 Candidatus Cloacimonadota bacterium
GCTTCTAAAACAGATATTCTGGCTTCAGGATTATGAGTTATCAGATTGAGCAAGATATCTTTCATCTCATCATTGGTATCTAATGAATGAATAAATCGTTCATAGTATATTTTTTCAAACAGACGACCTGAATGATAAAGGTCCAGGGTATCTTTCTTATTAATCATTAACAACATGGCAATACCGGCATAATATGAAAAGCTCTTGTTCTCTACCCATTTATTGTTTTGTTTTACTTCGGGGCAAATCATGTAGCGATTACCCAGCACATTTTGAAGCAGAGGATTTTCCAGAAAAGTCTCATTCTCCTGATTAATCAATATCCAAAAATCATTAATAAATGGATTTTTTAACTTATCAAACTGAATAGAATTGGGGGCTATTCCCAGTATTTTGTATTTTTTGCGTTGAAGCATGATAAAGAATTCAACCATTTTCTTTAAATCATTTCTCAGACCTTTCATAAAATACTGAGGGAAGTAATTCTGAGGAGATTGATAGGAAATCAGACTTTCATTTGCAGAAATCTCAATCAATTCAGGCAAGAAAGTGTAGTTTTGAATCAAATTTACACGACTCTTGTAAAAAAGAGAGTCCCTCAAACCACTTTCGACATTCCCTAATTGATTTGACATATTGACATTTGAGCACTGTCCAGACAGGTCAAAGAATCTCTCTTTTCTAATTACATTGAAAGCGATAATATTTTTCTTATATCGTTGTTCCCTTTCTATATCTAAGTTCTTAGCAAACCAATTGCCAGAAATGGAAACAAGATTCTGATCAGTATCAATTTTATATATGCAGGGATTAAAATTAACATTTTTATTTGAGCACAATTCTGAAACGAATTCCTGTAAACTCTGATAGCGATTATCCGGATTATCCTGTAATGCCTTCCTGAAAACATCCGGCCAGTGCTTTGCATTTGCTTTTCGTGTAATGTCCTCAAAGATATTCCAGTCAAGAATCACTCTTTTATTTAAATCGAGAACAGGTCCCTTGCCTGTGATTAATTCAAATGCAGACATCGCAAGCGCATATACATCAACCGCTGGCGATAAATACATTGACTGGTCTTCTGCGATCTCCGGGGCACTATAGCCTGGTGTTGTTGTGATTTTATTATGTAATTCATCATTTACCATGATTGCAAAACTACCCATATCAATCAGAACCAGCTGTTTGTCATCAGTATAAATCGTATTGCTGGGTTTTAAATCACAATAATAAAAATGGAATTTCACACCTTGTGACTCATATATGGTATGAAAACGGGTTAAAATATTCGCAATGGTTTTAATGTAAAACTCAACAAAGCCAATTCGATTGGTGTTTAGTATATAATGCTCTGATGTTAACGGACCACCGGTAAAATAGTTCACCACCAGATAAGGTTCTTCTTTGTAATAATCCTCTTCAATACAAAAAGTCTCATCTTTATCGGTAATATGCGGTCCAAATATTTCAGGATTAATGTCTGTAAACAAATCTAAAGGAACCGGAATACTTGGAATACCTCTTGCCCAACCATGTAACATCGCCGCATACTCTGTTTTAATACTTTCTCTGATGCTTTCAATCGTATCCGTTCTGTCAGCATCATTTCGATGCTTAAAAAGAATGGGTTTATAGATAGCTCGTTTTATCAAAACTTTTTTATCATAAAGCTGTTTGTCTTTTGCAATCAGAATAATACCTATTCCCCCGACTGCAAGCAAATCAATGACTTCATAACGGTCATTCTTTAAAAAACGGGGAATCTTGTAATTCATACCATTTTTTTCAAAAACCAGCAATTCCCTGTTCAATCTATTATTAAATTGTCTTTTCATGACTAATCCTTCACAATTTTCAGAGAGAATTCTCCCAACACTATTTCTCCGTCCATCTTTAAAACGGCCTTATCCTCAGGAAAGACTTCCTGATTGTTGTAAGTACATCTGTGAGAACCGGTATTCTTCATAAACAAAAATTCCTCATTCTGCCAGATTTTCAGATGATTTCTTGATATTCTGTCTAATTTATCTGAATAGCGGGATAAATCAATATCAACTACTTTCATTGACAGGGATTTTCTTCCGACCAAAACAGGATGATGTTTGATAATCGGATATTTGTCTTTCTTTTGTCCCTGAAAATAAATCTCTATTGCACATTTTTCTTTTGTTATTGGCCAGTTCTTTCTTTCATCTTGTTCGGTCTCTGCCTGCTTTGACTGAGGGGATTGCTGATTGCTTACAGGTTGTTGAACAGGTTGGCTGCTAATCATCTGTGTTTTTTTCTTTTCAGTCGAATGAACATAGACAGTATGCTTTTCATTCTGAGTCGTATAAATGAGCGTATAAAAGCCAGCAGGCAGATTTTTTATTGTTATTTTATTTTGGTTCACAGATAAACAAGAATTATATTGTGATTCAACAAAGCTACAATCTTGAATTGTTGCTACAGCAGTAATATCACAAGAGTCTTCTTCACAAAAATCAATACTAACAGAAGGCTTATTAATCAGAATCTTTTCCTGAGTTAAAGGGACTTCAGCTTTTGTGATTTTTATCTCTTCCTGAATAACGACAGGTTTAACAGATTCTGTTTTTTGGGAGTCCTCTGATTCAACAATTTCAAAATCAATAATATCTGAATACCCTGTATCTTCAACGGTGTATTTAACTCTACGGAATGCCTTTTTAATCGCATTTTTGTCAGGGGTAATAATTAATTCATTTTTTTCTGATCTGATATCCAAATCATTGTCATTATCAATTTCCCAGGTGATTGTATCTAAATCATCGCTCTTAGCTTTGAAAACATTTTCCTGATTTATATAGATATATCTCATTTTAACCTCAACTTAGTTAAATAATCACTTGTTTAATATTTTGTGAAGTTGTACTTTTAAAAGCAGATCTGACTGATGATTTTGTCGAGTTATAAGAAATATTGTTGATATCTTCCATTGAAAGGGCATTATCTCTTACGATTTTGTTTTTTAATTTCCTGAACTCATTTGCTTTTTCATTATCACCAATTTGCTCTGCCAGATTTGCCATCGATTCAAGTCTTGCGGCTGCCTGAGTAAAGTTTTTCTCATTAACCAGTTTGTTAAGTTCTGTTTCATGTATTAATATTTCAATATCCTTATAAGCAATATCAATCGAGCTTGATATAATTAAATCGGATGCAGAATCAGAGAAATTTACAAAAATAGCCTGAGTTACTGATTCATTATCAATATTCTGGCTGGGGCAGGAATAAACGATTTGAGCTTCTCCAATCTGCAAAGAATTAGAATCGGGTGCATCCATTGTAAAATCAAATAGAAATTCAACAAAACCCTGTTGTTCAATATCGCCTGCTGATACTTGAACAACGGTTCCATTATTATTTCTCTGAACAAATTTATCAAAGTTTTTCTGAGAAGGTAAGTGCATAAAAAAGTGTACATCCCTGATTTCCTTAATAAAATGCAGGTTAATGAATACTTTTTTAAGAAATACATTTGAAGAACTTTTATATATATTAAGGAAAACCGTTGAAGCCTGAGCCGGATCAGTCAGGTTCTCAGTCAAACTCCCTGAATAATCAGTAAATTGTTTCATAAAATTATAGTTAAAATCACCGCCAATGCCCATAGAATCTGTAGTAATCCCCTGCTTAGCCATCTCACTGCATATAGACAATGCATTGGCACTATTTCCTCCATAGGCATTACCATCTGTTAAAAAAATCAATTTATGATTTTCATTCGCTCTGCTGTTACAAACAGATTTTGCCATTTGCATTGCTGCTTCAAAATTTGTTGCACCATTGTCATTGCCATATTCAACAAGAGCTTGCCTAAGGGCTGAGTCGGCATTCCCAGGTAAATGATCTGCCCTCACAATTGCCTGAGAATTAAAAGAGATAATACTGATTGTATCTGTTGGCTGAATATAACTCAGTAAAGAGCTCACCGCGTCAATCACAGTTTTACTCTTTGAATTTCCACTATTGTAAAAACTTTCTCTCATGGAGCCGCTGCTGTCTAAAAGGAAAACAAGATTTATCTTCTCCCGTTTCTTTCTGTCTTTCTTTTCGCCTGCTAAAATTTGTATTCTGCCCTTAACCTGTTCATCAATAGATTTCTTTAAAATTCTGTCCTTGCTCAATGATAATGATAATTGTAATTCATTCATTTTTCACCTCTGGTTATTTATTTTTTTAAATTCCTGATTTTCTTTTTTCGCTTTCGTATTGGTCAGAATTAAGAGTGTCATATTATCAACTCCTGCTTTTTCATCTGCCATTCGACAAATCTGTCTGGAGACTTCTTTTAGATTAAAATTATGCTTTTGCATCAATTCTTTGAATAGTTTTAAGAGTTCTCTTTCATTTTCAACATCATCATCTCCTGTCTTAATACTGTCCATTAGTCCATCCGTACACACAAAGAGATAAGAATTCTCTTCAGGGTAATAGTTGAAAAAGCTGATGTCTTCATCTTTAATATTGCTATTAAACTGATTTGTGGATTGATCATATTCAGACATTGGAATCACCTTGGTTAAATGTTTATCAGAAGCATCTTCTGTAAATATTTTCCTGTCAGTTGTCTGAAAATAATTGGCAATCCGTTCTTCCAGTACATTATGATCTTCATTAATTCTCATGATTTTATCACCTTTGACATAATAAACCTGAGAATCCCCCAGATAAGCAAATAACACCCTGTTTTTATCGGTAAAACCTAATATTAAGGTAGAGCACATAGGATGAACATCTGTTAACTGCCTATTCAAGACTCTCTTATTTAAGTCTGCTATGCTTTCTTCATTGATGTTTCTGATGATTTCCGTCAACTTCTTTTTACATTCATTAATCCAGTCTTCACTGTCAAAATGAGAGATACTTGACATAAATTGCAGAATTTCATCTTTTCTGTCTTCAATATAGTTCAATATCTTAATGGATGCTAATTTCCCGCTGCCGATATTAGCAGTCGATACTCCATCTGCAAGCATAAACAACATTGACTGGCAATTTTCAGAGCGAACCAGTGTATAAGCATCTTCATTTTGAAGAGATTTTTTATTCCGGCCATGCTCAGTATGAAAAGCATATTCCCATACATTATCAGTCACTTGCTTTTTCTCGCAAATAGATTTCTTTTTACTGTTAAAATAAAATGCTGCGATATCATTACATGATTGGAATTTTTTCAAATCGTAAGAAATTTCATGAATGGCATATTTTTCTTCTGGTTTCAGTTTGAAAAAAGACATCATGACTTTAAAGATTTTTTTGATTGATATCAAGGCAGGAGAAGGCAAGTTTTGAATGTCTGTTTTCAGCAAATACAAATAAAAGGCATTTTTAGTCAGCTCTTGATTTAAAAGTTGCTGACTGATAAACATAGAATTCAGCTTTGCACTCATTAAATCATAATATTCATTTCTCACAGAATCAGGTATTTTCTTTTGGTCTGAAATGCAATAAGTATCCGCATCTAACCAGTTAAAGAGGATTTTATTATCGGATGAGATATAGAATTTATCATAAGGGATAACATACCAATACTTATTCAAAGTACTCATGTTATCTAAAAAACGGGCAAATGATATCACCATTTGTTCTCTTTCATTTCGATTAGTTGTTCTCATTAATTTTTGATGGAATAATTCAATCTCGGCATTTTCATCACTCACAAGCATCTCTTCATCAAGCATGGATTGCTCAGAAAAATGACTGCAAACATACTTAATCAAAGCGTCAACATCTGTTAAAGGTTGAGTTTCATTTTTTAAAAATTCCTTTTTAATGGAATCAATAACAAATTCTTTAAACTTCATTTGTTTTACTCCTTAAATAATCTTCAAAATCTTTTTTTTGTTTTATGATTTCATCTGTTTTTTTTGTAATTATATCCAAAATATGACCACAATCACTCATCTCTTTTTTTAATTCATGATAAGAATCAGCAAGATATTTTAAGTATTGAAAATCATTTTGATAATTGTCAGAAACTATTTTCAACTCCGGACTTTCTTTTATAAGTTTGTCCAGGGTATTTAGTATTTTTAGAAATTCTTCCATTTTTATGATATCATCAGAAATGGTATTTATATCTTTCTGTTTTAATTCTAATTGTTTCAACAACATTTCTTTTTTTTGAATCAGACCATTCATCTCACTAAGTTGTGTTTGAATATTATCCTGTATTCCGGTAGATTGTCTGAGCATAAAAAAGTTTAACATTGAGCTCAATTGATTTAACACACTATTCATTTGACCATTATCAGAAGCCGTTTGATTTGAGTATTTTTTAAAACAATATAGAATTAGCTGATTTAGTATATTATCCTTTTCTAAAGGATTATGTTGTTCTAAATACTCATCAATTAATATTTTAAGATTATCCATTTAACCTCCCCAGCGCGATATCAAAATATTCTTTCTGAAAGGATATTTCCCTTTGATTTGAAACTGCAGACATAACTGCAATATTTTTTAATTCATCAATCAGTTTTCTTAATGTCCTTGCATTGGCAAAATATCTGATTTGTCTTAATTTTTCAAAAATTGAAAGGAGAAAATCATCGTCCTCAAAGTTTAAAGAGTAACAAGACTCCTTATTCATTTGTTGTTTAAATATCGCTAAAAGTTCTGATGCATTATAATCGGGGAAATCAATAAACTCAGTAAACCGTCCTTTTAACCCAGGGTCATAATCCCACAATCGTTGCATTTGTTGAGGATAACCTGCCAATATAATACAAATATCATTTCTATGATTTTCCATAAAAGGGACTAATGTATTAATTACATTTGTGCCGTATGAAAAACCTGATTGTTGGGGGACAAGCTGATGGGCTTCATCAATAAAAAGAACACCACCCAGAGATGAATTGAGTAATTTTTGAAAATGTTCTTCAGTCCCTCCAACTGCACTTTTTATCAATTCTGAAGCTGAGTAATTCTTTATTACAGCACGATTAATAATTTTTAATCTGCATAATTCATGAGCAATCATATTTGCCACCATCGTTTTCCCTGTTCCTGGATTTCCAGTAAAAACAAAATGACCAGGGCTTAAGTTATTTTCAATTTTCTTTCGTCTGAAATAAACCTTTAAAGTATCCTTGATGTCATCTAAACCAACTAAGTCATCTAATTGACCTTTAGTTCTGTCAACTTGCTTAAAAAAGTCCTGATTTTCAAAATGTTCTGTTTTAAGCTTATCAGATTGTAATGACAGACATTTCGTTATTGCGTTATTAACAATATTAGTAATGACTCCGGCATTACCAAAATGATTATTCTTAGCAAACTTTGAGTGATTCAACAATACATGATAACAATAATTGTGAGTATTCTCAAAAACAAACGAATCAACAGGCTGATTTAGTTTATCCAGATGATATCTCATTATTTCTGAAAGTTCCTCTTCATTGTAATCATTGATGTCCCACTGTTGAATCCTTCTGGCTCCGCCCTGATTATATGAGAGCATTTTGATGGTATCTTCTTTATAACCAGCAAAAATAGTCATAAACTGTCCTTGGTATGCAGACATATGCCCAATCAACTGAGATAAGGCCTCAATACCGACGGTATCATTGTCTCCTGTTATTAGCGAATAAGCTTCATCAATAAACAAAACTCCACCTAATGCTTTTTCCACCAACTGTCTGGTTTTTATTCCTGTTTCACCCACATACTGAGAGACAAGATCAGCACGCGAAGATTCAATCAAATGCCCCTTTTCTAATATGCCTTCTTCTTTTAAAATGTTTGCTATCAATCTGGCAAT
>JAGOCT010000076.1 GCA_017998585.1 Candidatus Cloacimonadota bacterium
AGAGAGAATGAAGGTGTTTTTTAGTGGGAAATCACATGATTTTCCAAAGAAAATAGGTGATTTAAGCTTAGCCTGGTATAATCAGGGCAAAATCTGTATCAGTCGAAAACCAGTTGAACGGCAGATTCAGAAGCAAAATATCCATATTCGTGAAGTGAATCAGATTGTTCGTAAGCTGTGGAATGAGATAACCCCAAAAGCAAAAAGGGATATGGCACTTTATGCCAAAGCTTATAAAGTTAAAAAGGTGATGCTCAGAAAAAGAGGAATATCTGCTTATGGCGTTATGCTGATGATTGTCCATGTGCTGATTAAGCGATTTTCTTTGGAAGGTGACAGCTTGTACGCTGTTTTAAAAACACTATTGGCAGATATGAGTATTAAAAACGCTGTCAAACTTGGTTTATTGATAAAAGTGTCGAATTTTCATCAGATGAATCACAGCATGACTGAAGAACTTATATATTTTCAAGTTGCTCAAAGACAAGATAATACAGGAGTATTGCATTTTATGATAACAAATGAGATCAATAGGTACAGAATTAGGTGTTGAAAATATTCTTTTTCTTAGTTTTTTGAACAATATGAAAATTTGCTTGACAGGCATAAGGCGTTTTATTTTATGAAAACAGGAGTTTTGTTAATGATTAGAGAAAATTATCAGTTAATTCAAACGCAAATAAATGATGCTTGCCAAAGGTGTGGCAGAAAGTCAGATGAAGTACTGTTACTGGCAGTCTCTAAGACTCATCCGGCTGACAAGATTAATGAATGTCTGGATTTTGGAATTAAGGCATTTGCAGAGAACAAGATACAGGAAATTGAAACTAAAATGCCTTTGATTCACAGAGAAGGTAGAGAATTTCATTTTATAGGTCATCTGCAAAGCAATAAGATTAACAAGTTGCTGGCTTTAAAACCAGATCTGATTCATTCTATTGATAAACTCTCAACTGCTGAGAAATTAAATCAAAGTCTTGTTCAAAGGGAAATGTTTCAGAATGTTTTAATTGAAGTCAATACTTCAGGAGAAGTATCAAAAAATGGGGTAGAACCTGATGCATTGATTCGTTTGGTAAAAGAAGTCTCTCTATTATCCAATATTCATATAAAAGGCTTGATGACGATTGGTTCACTCACAGAAGATGAGCAAGAAATTAGACGTTGTTTCAGACAATTGAGAGGATTGTTTGAAGAAATCAAGGAAATGAATATTCCTCATGTGGAAATGAAATATTTATCAATGGGGATGAGCGGAGATTTTGAGATTGCCATCGAAGAAGGCTCCAATATGATTCGTGTTGGCTCCTTACTGTTTGGTCAGAGAAATTATCAAAAAGCATAGTCGTGGTTGTTTAAGGGTGTAGAGCAAAGTCATTCAGATAAGACTGAGGGATATGCACTATTAAGATTATTAATATCTGTCAGATGTATATAACGGTTTGTAGGGATTTGCGAAATGGAGCGAAGCGGAATGCCGTAAATCCGAATCCTCTATACTACAAATTTCTTTTTGGAAGACTTTTCTGCAAGCTGGAAGCTTACAGTACGATTGCAGACGAACAGTGCTTCGCTTCGATCGTCCCAACAGAACGGAGCAAGGTTTTCTAACGTGCCACCCTCCACCGGAGGGGAATTAAGACAAGCTGGTAGCTTGCAGTAAATTAAAATATTAAGGAGGATAAAATGAATTTTTACCTTTATATAGCAATAATGAGCGTATTGTCTTATTTTGTAGGATGTTTTTCTACAGCCAGAATTGTCGCAAAGACATTCCGAAGTATGAATATTTACAAAGTGGGTACCGGTTATGCTGATACCGAGAATATTTTTTCAAACATTAGTAAGCCGCTTGGCATCATGGTTGGGGCTATTGATATTATAAAAGTTTATGCTTATCTATGGGTATTATCCCACTTACATAACTATCTGCAGTTTTCTGATAAAGTCTTAACACATGATATTACCCTTTTTATCTTTGGCTTTTTTATGATATTTGGTCATACCATGCCAGTTACTCATGGTTTTAAAGGTGGAAGAGGCATTTTTAACTATACTGGTTTAATGCTTTATTTCATCCCAATACCAATGATATCGATATTGGTATTGAGTTTTATATTAATCATGGCATTTAAACAAATTCGATTCAGTAATTTTATAATTGTGTTGTTGCCTCCATTGATTGCATTTTTTGGTAATACAGAGCATTATCTGATGGTCATGATGGTAACAACAGCAATTTTAATGGGTATTTTAAATTTTATCGTTTCAAAACGCTTAGGTGAATTATGAAAAATTATCAACTTCAAAAGGTAACATCCAAAAAAGAGATTAAAGAATTTATCATGTTCGCATTTCAACTTTATCAGGATGATCCCTATTGGGTAGCGCCACTGATAAAAGAACAAACAGATTTTTTTAATCCAGAGAAAAATCCTTATTATAAACATTCAGAGGTTCAGCTTTTCTTAGTTAAAGATGGTCAGAGAACAGTTGGTAGAATTAGCGCTCACACCAATCGACAACATAATGCTTTTCATCAGGATAAAGTTGGTTTTTTTGGATTTTTGGAATGTATTAATAATCAGGAAGTCATGCATATTCTGATTGAAGGTGCTGCTGACTGGCTCAGAGAGCATGGATGTACCAGTATTAGAGGACCCTTTAACTTTTCAACCAATGAAGAATGTGGTATGCTGATTGAGGGGTTTAACAGTTCCCCTTATGTGATGATGACACATCATATGAGTTATTATAATGAACTGATGATCAATGAAGGATTTTTAAAAGCGAAAGATCTTTATGCCTGGTTGTTGCAAAGTGATGTGATGCCAGAATTTTTAAAGAAAATAGGAGAAGCGATTATTGCCAAAGAGCCTTCTTTTTCAGTCAGAAGTCTTGATAAAAAGAATCTGAAACAAGAGATAGAAACAGTCTTTACTATTTATCAGAAAGCATGGGAAAAGAACTGGGGCTTTGTACCAATGATCAGAGATGAATTTGATCATCTGGTAAAATCATTATTACCTATTGTTATACCTGAATTAGTTTTTATTGCAGAAGTTGAGGGGAAACCTGCCGGTTTCTCGGTCGCTTTACCAGATTATAACCAGATTCTCAAACGTATGAATGGCAGAATATTACCGACTGGCATTTTCAAAGCCTTGTATTATAAAAATAAGATCCATTGCCTGAGAGTCATTACAATGGGAGTCATCAGCGAATATCAAAATCGTGGAATTGACAGTCTTTTCTATTACCATACCTGGAAAACAGGCTTACAAAAAGGATATAATACCGGAGAATTCTCATGGGTACTGGAAGATAATATGAAAATGAATAAAATCGCAAAGCATTTAGGGGCTCATGTACATAAAACCTATCGAATCTACGAAAAAGTGATATAAGCGTTTGTCTCTTTGAGCATTGTTATCATTCATTAAGAGAAAATATGTGAATAGAATAAATATAAAATCAAAAAAAAATTCCCCTCCCGTGGAGGGGTGGCACGGAGTGACGGGGTGGTACGTTGGAAAGCCCTTAATAACCAAAATCAATTTACATTTTTGGAAACTGCAAGCAAGATGCTTGCAAGATAATTGTACTACAAGCATCCTGCTTGTAGAAAAGAAAAGGAAAGCATATTGAGTAATAACCAAAATCAATTTACATTTTTTGGAGACTGCAAGCAAGATGCTTGCAAGATAATCGTACTACAAGCATCCTGCTTGTAGAAAAGAAAAGGAAAGCATATTGAGTAATAACCAAAATCAATTTACATTTTTGGAAACTGCAAGCAAGATGTTTGCAGTACGGTATTCAACAAAATGCAGAACGGTGTATCATGTCTAAAGAAAATATAAAAAACTTGTTTGGTTTATTGAATAAAACAGATATTCTGACATTTGTATATCTGTTGATTAATATACTTTATGTCCTGATTGGATATAAACGGGTTGATCACCCTCAGACATTGCTGATTACCTTATTCAGTATTCTGGTAGCAATGTTTGTGATTGCCTTTTATGACCGGCAATTGAGTATAAAACCTAAACGACTGGTATATCGTTTGACGCATTTTGTTCATCTATGGTATGCTCCGATCATGTATGGGTATTTCTTTGAAGCGACATCGCGGGTCAATCGTGTTATTTTTAAAGACTTTTTAGATCATATCTTTCAGAAATGGGATTTTTTGATATTTGGGTATCAGCCGGCAATGCATTGGGGAACGGTGTGGGATTGGTATTGGTTACAAGAATTACTTCACTTTTCATATTTTGCCTATTATCTAATGATTTTTGGTGTGCCCTTTTATATCTATTTTCGCAAAAAAGAAGAGATATTCAAGCGACTTGTGTTTAACATCACTTTTGTTTTTTACTGTTGTTATCTGATATATATGATTTTACCGGTGATAGGCGGTCGGGCTTTGGAAGGTGCTTTTGACCTTACTATTGAATATCGGTATGGTATTTTTACACATATAATGGCCTTTATTTACCGTTCAACACCTCATCTGGGCGGGGCTTTCCCCAGCTCACATGTAGCAATTGCTTTAACCATTTGTCTGATTAGTATGAGATATTATAAATATCTGCCTTATGTTCTCTTTCCTATTACTTTCTTACTGGCAGTTTCAACGGTTTATTGTCATTATCATTATTTTGTTGATACCATTGCTGGTGTGTTTTGTGGGCTGATTTTCTTCTTTTTTTCAGAAAAACTGTATAACAGAGTAAAAATAGTTGACAAAAAATGCGTCAAAAAGTAATAATAGCTCAATTATCTATTTTAAGGAGTTAAGATGATCGAAGTAATCATCAATAAATGCGTTGGATGTGGAAAATGCGTCAAGGCATGTGCTTATAATGCAATTACAATAGTTGATAAATGTGCAGAAATAAATGCTGATTCATGTACACTTTGCGGAGCATGCGTGAGCTCATGTCCTTTTGAAGCGATCTTCGTGAGAAAAGAAAGTTATTCTGTGATAAAAAAAGAAGATTATTCAGGGGTATGGGTATTTGCTGAGCAACGTGAAAATGTGATTTCTCCGGTTGTCTTTGAATTACTTGGAAAAGGCAGAGAACTGGCTGATAAGCGTGAAACAGAGCTGACAGCAGTTTTGCTGGGACACCAGGTTGAAGGTCTTTGCGATGAATTAGTTGCCTGTGGTGCAGATAAAGTGATTACAATAGATGACTTAGCTGTAAAAGATTTTACAGATCAGGCTTATACTGATGCGTTAGTTGCACTTGCAGAAAAATATAAACCTGAAATTATTCTTGCTGGAGCAAGCAATATGGGCAGATCATTTATCCCACGTGTTGCTATCAAGTTACACACAGGATTAACAGCAGATTGTACCAGTCTTGATATTGATCAGGAAACTGGCAATTTGATGCAAACTCGTCCTGCTTTTGGTGGCAATATTATGGCTACGATTTTAACCCCAAACCACAGACCCCAGATTGCAACTGTCAGACACAAAGTAATGGTTCCATTTCCAAAAGATAGTAACCGTTCTGGAGCTGTAATTGCCGAGGAATTTGATTTTGATACCAAAGAATACCCTGTTCAGTTCCTTGAAAGTATAAAAGATGAAGGTTCACAAGTCAATATCACCGAGGCAAACTTTGTGGTTGCTGGTGGCCGTGGTCTTAAAGAAGCTAAGAATTTTGAAATGTTAAAGCAACTGGCTGATGTACTTGAAGGAGCTGTAGGCGCTTCAAGAGCTGCTGTTGACGCTGAATGGATTCCTTATCCGCATCAGGTTGGACAGACAGGAAAAACCATAAAACCAAAAATTTACATTGCCGTGGGTATTTCAGGTGCTATTCAGCATTTAGCTGGTATGCAGTCATCTGACTATATCATTGCCATCAATAAAGACAAAGATGCTCCCATTTTTAAAGCGGCTGATTTAGGTGTTGTTGGTGATTTGTTTGAAATATTACCTCTGACAATCAAGAGATTTAACCAATAAATGTTTAAAATTAAAGTAAAACAATCTATCAAATCCATTGATGAGGTTCGCCCTGATCAATGGATTGAGATTGATAGTCCATATTTTAAAAAGGGTGAATACCATTGGGATTCAGAACATTTTCTTAATAGTATTCCAATAATCAATTCTCATGATCATCTGATTGGTAACTGGTATCCTCGATCTGGAACAAATGCCCCTTATATCAATTCGCATATTTGGGTAGAAGATAATAAAACTTCTTCAAGTGTTCAGGAAAGAAATAAGATATGGACCAATGATGGCAGTTTTAATATGATGAGTGGCAATGCACCTTTATTAGTTAAATTGGGTGCATTTAAAAACCTTTTTTCAGGTGCTTCTATCGTTCAGGATCATGGTACACAACAAGTTTCAGAATACTATGATATGTTTCCGATAGAAGTCGTCAGACATTATGGTCAATGTCATTCAATAACACTGGGCAACTGGTGGGGCGGAAACACCCCTGAACAGGAAATGATTAGAACTGAAGGTAAAATGCCTTTTATCATTCATTTGGCTGAAGGGTTGGATGAAAATACACGTTTAGAGTTTTCAAAGCTAAAAAAGGCAGGATTGCTAAAACAAAATACTCTCATCATTCATGGAATATGTCTGACACGTCCAGAATTAGATGATGTAAAGCAAATAGGTGCTTCGATTTGCTGGTGTCCAGGTTCTAATTACTATTTGATAGGACAAACACTTGATATTAAATCATGTATGGAAAAAGGGATAAATGTCGTCATTGGAACTGATTCCACTTTGACCGGCAGTATCAATCTGATAGAAGAAATTCGTTTTGCGCATAAAAAATTCCCTGATATTGATGCTAAAATCCTATATCGAATGGTAACTCATAATGCATATCGGGCAATGTATATCAATGACCCTGAGTTAATTGATCCAGCGAAAAACATTCTGATTATGTCAAACAAAAAAGAGTATGCTTTTGATAATATTCTTCATCAAGAAATGGATGATATTCATCTGATGGTTCAAAAGGGAATCCCTATATATGGAGACATTTCCTTTATGGAATATATGAATGTCAACGAGAACGACTATTACACCTTTAAAGTGGGTAATAAGGAGAAATTTGTAATCGGCCATCCGGAAAAGATTACAGCCAAAATAGATGAAATCTTAGGTTATCACAAATCTCTGCCATATCTCCCATGGGAGTAATGTAACGCAAGCTACTATCTTGTGCTAAGCGGATTTGACTTGCAACGGAGCAAAGCGGAGTGCGAGTTAAAAACGCCAAATACTTTCAACATCAAATAATACAAGCACCTTGCTTGTGTCCTTTCAGGAATCAATCAAATGAATATCAATGAAATATTTTTAAGTATTCAGGGTGAATCTAATTTTAGTGGATTACCTTGTATTCTCATCCGTTTCTGTGGATGTAATCTGAATTGCTCTTACTGTGATACCCAGTATCATACAGAAATAAATGAAACACTGACACCTCATGAATTATGTGAGAGAATACAAGCATATAGCCCTGTAAAACTGGTAGAACTAACCGGTGGAGAACCGCTTCTGCAACCTGATCTATCGGTACTGATTTCTCTTTTATATGATAGGAAATATCAAATTCTGATTGAAACAAATGGCTCTATAGGTTTGTCTCAGATACCTGATTATGTTCATAAAATCATTGATGTGAAATGCCCTGACAGTGGGGAAGGGAAATCTTTTCTAAAAGAAAATCTGCTGTACTTTAAGCCGGAAAGAGATAACCTGAAATTT
>JAGOCT010000077.1 GCA_017998585.1 Candidatus Cloacimonadota bacterium
TACAGGCAATATGGTCTTCAGGCTCGATAATATCTCCATTACCTGTAATAATAAACAGATTTTCTTTATCAGCAGCAATAATCATCGCTTCAAGTCTTCTGAGAATCCGGTCTGAACGCCAGTCTTTGGCCAGCTCAACAGCTGAGCGTTTCAAATTACCTTTATATTCTTTTAGTTTTCCTTCAAATTTTTCAAATAAAGTAAATGCGTCTGCGGTTGCACCTGCAAATCCGGCAATTACCTGACCATTATAAAGAGATCGTATTTTCTGAGAATTCGCTTTAAAAACAGTCGCACCTAAGGTTACCTGACCATCCCCTCCGATCGCAGTCTTTCCATTTCGGTTTACAGCGATTATTGTGGTTCCGTGCATTTTTATTGAATCCATTTTTCCTCTTCCGTACTACAAGCATCTTGCTTGTAGCTTCACTTTCACAATCTTTCCGTACTACAAGCATCTTGCTTGTAGTTTCACTTTCACAAGCTTTCCGTACTACAAGCATCTTGCTTGTAGCTTCACTTTCACAAGCTGGTAGCTTACGTTACAACTCGCTAGCTGGTATCTTTTCTACAAGCAAGATGCTTGCAGTTGGGATTTACCACCCCGTCCCAAAGGGACACCCTTCCAATGGAGGGGAATTTACAAAGCAGGATGCTTACAGGACGATAATTATTTATTTGATATCGTCTTCTTCGATGTCATCGATATCCTGATTATCACTTTCAGGCTGTTCATCATTTTTTTTCAATTGAGGTTCAGCATCATCAGGCTCAATCGCAGTATGTTTTGCACTGATATCAATTTTCATATCGAGTGCTTTTTTGTACTTATTGTTGATAAGTTCTTTTTCCTCTTCAGAAATATTATCAAGAATTAACTGGAAGATTTCATCCACATTAAGAGTTTCTTTTTCCAGTAATTCCATTGAAAGAACATCAAGCAACTCTTTATGACTGCTGATGATTTCTTTAGCTTTTTCATGAGAAGAATGAATGAAATGACGAATCTCATTGTCAACCAGACGAGCTGTATCCTGACTAAAGAAGTCTTGTTGAACCATATCACGTCCTAAAAATACCTGTTTATCTTCACGTCCAACCGTCATAGGTCCGATTTCTGAGCTCATGCCCCAATTACAAACCATCTTCTTTGCCAGCTCGGTCGCTCTCTGGATATCATTTCCGGCACCTGTGGTTAACTCATTAAACACAATCTCTTCAGCCACTCTGCCACCCATCAGATTAACAAGTATTTGTTCCAGATAAGATCTGGAGTAATTTGACTTATCAGTCATCAGATAGTGTGTTGCTCCACCGGTAAATCCGCGTGGGATAATCGTGACTTTATGAACCGGTTCTGTTTTATCCTGAAATACAGAGCATAAAACATGACCAATTTCATGGTAAGCTGTATTTTTCTTTTCATCATCTTCAATGATACGGTTTTTTCGTTCTTTACCAAGTGTAACCTTATCTCGTGCTTCATCAAAATCGATCATATCAATTGATTTTTTATCTTTTCGGGCTGCACCAAGTGCTGCTTCATTCACAAGATTTGCCAGGTCAGCTCCACTAAATCCAGGAGTACTGCGGGCAATCACCATCAAATTTACATCTTCACCTATTGGCAGATTTCTGGTATGTACTTTTAAAATATCATTACGCCCTTTGATATCTGGCAGATCTACAACTACCTGACGGTCAAAACGACCAGGTCGTAATAATGCAGGGTCTAGCACATCAGGGCGGTTTGTTGCAGCAATAATGATTACTGAATCATTGGGCTCAAATCCATCCATTTCAACCAGTAACTGATTTAGTGTCTGTTCTCTTTCATCATGTCCGCCACCAAGACCAGCACCACGTGAACGTCCAACTGCATCAATCTCATCGATAAAAGCGATACAAGGGGCATTACGTTTTGCCTGTTCAAATAAATCTCTCACTCTGGAAGCGCCTACACCTACAAACATTTCCACAAAATCTGAACCGCTAATACTAAAGAAAGGCACTTTTGCTTCACCAGCAACGGCTTTAGCTAAAAGGGTTTTACCTGTACCCGGACGACCTAAAAGCAGTACACCACGAGGAATTCTGCCACCCAGTTTTTGGAATTTCTTTGGAGACTTGAGATATTCTACAATTTCACATAATTCTTCTTTAGCCTCATCCACACCCGCTACATCCTTAAAAGTTATTCTGGTTTTACCATGCATAAAGAGTTTTGCTTTACTTTTTCCAAACTGAAAAGCCTTATTGCCACCACCCTGTACAGAACGCATCATAAAAATCCAGAAACCGATTAATAGAATAAAAGGTAACCAGGAAATAACTACAGCCCAAAAACGGGATGGTCTCTGAGTTACAATCTTCACATTTGAAGCATGGAGTTTATTGACAATATCCGGATCTTCAAATGGCATATAAGTAGTAAATTCTTTACGGGTGGTATCTCTGAAATGAAGATTTTGCCCATCAATACGAACCATTTCCACACCATTATTTTCTACCATGGATAAAAACTCACTATAGGTTTTTTCTTTAATGGTTCCCTTTGTTCCATTCAGCATTTGATATACAACAATTGCTAAAAGAATCATGACAATCCAGAAAAAAATGGATTGTGGTGGCTTTTTATTGATTTTCCTGCCTTTTGGCAGCATTACCGGTTTTTTATTATTCTTATTTTCATTCATGAATATACCTCTTCTTTTAAAATTCCTATATAAGGCAGATTTCTGTATCGTTCTGCATAATCAAGTCCATAACCCACTACAAATTCATTACCAATATCAAATCCCTTGTAATCCACCTGTACACTTGTTTTGTGCGCATCTGGTTTATCCAATAGAACACAGGTTTTTACAGAAGCTGGTTTATGTTTTTTCAGGTAATCGATAATATAGTTGAGAGACAATCCGCTATCGACAATATCTTCTACCACAATAACATGACGCCCCTGAATATCAGTATCAATATCTTTGCGAATTTTCACGATACCGGATGACTGAGTACTGTCTCCATAGCTGGATATTGACATATAATCTGTTTCTAGTGGTATCGTCATACAACGCATCAAATCACACATAAAGAGAGTTGCTCCCTTTAAAATGCATACTAAAATCGGATTTTTATCTTTGTATTCATCAGACAACTGAGAGCCAATTTCTTTTATTCGGTTTCTGATAACCGCTTCGTCAAACAAAACGGCAGAAAGATTTACATTCATGGTATCCATATTCTATCCTTTTTTACTTTTCTTCTTTGCTAATGCCAGTTTACTTTCTTTTAAATCTTCAATCGTAAACATGACAAATTTCTTTGTCTCTTCTTCAACAGCCACTCTCTGATCTATTCGATGTTCAGCAATCCAGATTATCTTTTCTGTATCGCAAAAAATCACCACTTTATCTCTTTGATTTTTTTCTATCTTTTCGTCAATAAAAAAATCTTTTAGTTTTTTAAAACCCTTCATTCCAAATGGAATAAACCGGTCTCCAGGCTGACGATAACGAAGAATCAAAGGGAACTGAATCTTGTCTAAATCCATTACAACACAGTTTTTTTCTTTTGGAAAGCCTTTATCAGGCATTGATTTAAGCTTTTGCATCAAAACGCGTTTATCATTAAAAACAAAAATTGTTCTTAAACTGCTAATTTCTCTGAAAGCAAATTCCGGATTGGGATTATAAGTTTTTTTATTGTAAAGCCTAAGGGTATAATAATCTTTTTGCAAGATGATATCAGCCGGCAGACTAACTTCTTTTGAGCCCTCCATCGTCAGTATGTTTTGTATTTCTTTGAAATGATAATAGTAAAAATCTCTATCCAACATGCTTAATTTTTCCCATGCACTTTTAAATATATAAAACTGCAAAACAGGGTTAATTGTTACAATCTCATTTAAATCAAATACAATTTCTGATTCTTCTGCGACTATCATTGCTTTTTTATAGAGTTTTTGAGCAACAGATTTAAAATAATTATCAGCTTCGCTGAATATACAAGCATAATCGATGAGTTTTTCTCTAAAATTCGGATTAAATTCCTGTTCTATCAACGGTAGCATTTTATTTCTGATTTTATTACGGTTGTAATCTGATTCATAATTTGTGAGATCATCTCTCCAGCTACATTTAAGCTCATTAAGGTAGTTCTCCAGATCTTCTCGCGAAAAAATCAGAAAAGGGTGAATAATATCGCCGGCTTTCGCTTTGATACCAGCCAGCCCATTAAACGCAGAACCCCTGAAAAAACGAGATAAAACTGTCTCGGCCTGATCATTTTTATGATGAGCCAAGGCAATGACATCTATTTTATTCATTTTTTTGATTTTATAAAAGAAATCCAGTCTGATTTCTCTGGCTTTATTCTCCATTCCGCCTTGACCTTTCAAATCAGCCCGATGAATCAAAACAGGCACATTATTATCAAAACAGAACTCCTTCACAAAACGCTCATCAGCATGAGAATCGTCTCCTCGAAGCTGATAATTGATATGAGCAGCCATGATTGTCAGACGATATTCTTTTCTAAAATGTAGTAAAGTATTCATTAATGCAGTAGAATCTGCACCTCCGGAAAATCCCACTAAAATCTTGCTGTTTTGTTTGAACAGGGAATTTTCCAGCACATATTGAATAAATTTCTTATGAAACTTTTCTACATTCATGAATGACTCTCTTTTCATATTGACTATCAATATATCTCTTATTTTTTATATGGCTTAGAATGTCAACAGAAATTTAAAAAGCATTTGCAAAACGTCCATCCTGATTGTTAACTTTATCTCTACTTTTTGGTAAAATCTATTGCAAACCGCTTTCCAAATCTCATATCTTAACTGTGACGCTTTTTTTAAATTGACAATAATCATCCCTTTTTTCCAGTAATCTTAAATCAGTCACTATAAGAGGATAAAATGAATCAAAGAGAATCAAGAATAATCAATTTAGGCTTTATACATATTAAGGAATCCTATCACTTTGGCATATTTGTCATGATATTATCAGCTGTATTGTTTTCAGCCAATACCAGTCTGGTGAGGTATGCGAAAGAGATGGATGTCTATTTTATCACTTTTATGCGTTTCTTTACTGGTCTTGTGTATTTATTGATTTTAAGAGGACTTCATAAAATTGAGTTTAATTTTAAAAACTACACACTTTTGTCATTAAGAGGAATTTTTGGTGCATTAGCTGTTTTATTAATGAATATCGGAATCACGAAAATTTCTTTGGGTAAAGGGACCATGTTGAATTATACCTACCCTGTTTTTGCCACTTTATTAGCTCCTTTTTTAAATAAAGAACATAACAAATTGGGAACATGGATTATTCAGTTTATCGCTCTGGGCGGATGCTGGCTGTTAGTTATGCCAAAAAACGGAATAGATTTTTCTCCGTTAGACTTAATCGTTTTAGGAGGGGGAGTTTGTGCAGGAATTGCAGTTAACACAATCAGAAAACTCCAAAAGAATAATAACACATTTTCCATTTTCTTTGTCTTCTGTTTCTTTAGTTGTCTGATAACAGGGGTACCTGCTTTTTCAAACTTTCACATGCCTTCATTATTTCAGTGGTTTATTCTGTTGATGATCGGTTTATTAGGGACTTTTGGACAGCTTGCCATGACATACGGTTACAAAATGGCACCTGTCAATGAAGGCAGTCTAATTGGATTTTTAGTACCTGTTTTAAACTTTTTTATTTCCTGGTTAATCTTCAAAGAGAGCCTGAGTGTCTCAGTCATCTCAGGCTCTGCTTTAGTGATTGTATGTTGCATTATCACAATGCTTAGAAAAGTCAGTTAAACTTTAAATTTCCCTGTTATCTGCTGAATAGAATCAACTGTTTTCGTTAATTCACTGGCAATCACATTCAAGCTGTTTGCCTGATTGGCTGTCAATTCTGCAGATTTGAAAATCTGGTTAATCTTATCCCCCATTTGCATGACATTATGATTAATCTGACTGGATGACCTGTTAATCTCATTAACACCCGAATGCGCTTCTTGAGCATTCCTGCTGACATCATCAGAAATATGAGTGATCTTTCCGGTACTTCCGGCAATAGAATTGATATGGTTTTGTACGATCTCAAAATGTTGTGTCACTTCATGACTGATTTGTTTAATCTGTTTTAAGAAATTATCAATTTGATAGGTATTACGAGCAGATTTTTCAACAGAAGCTGATATTTCATTACTTGCAATTGATTGTTGTTCGACTGTATAGGCGATTGTATGATTAATTTGATACAGATTTTCAATGATTTCGATCGTTCGATTAAACAAGCGAATCACATTTTGGACATTTGTTTGAATCATATCCACTCTTCCTGCGATCTGTTGGGTAGCCTGAGCGGTATGTTGTGCAAGTGTTTTCACTTCGTTGGCAACAACGGCAAAACCTTTTCCGGCTTCACCGGCAGAGGCTGCTTCAATCGTTGCATTTAGTGCCAGCATATTGGTTTGATCCGTAATTTGTTCTATCAAGCCAACAATCTTTCTGATTTCACGGGTAGAAACATCCAGCTCATTCATTGCTGACTGAGCATCATTACTGTAAGCCTTAGCTTCTGAGCTGATTTTATCAGCAGATAAGGCATTTTGGGCGACTTCGGAAATACTGCTGTTCATTTCAATGATAGCAGCTGAAGAACTCTTCATTTCATCACTAAGATTATTGACACTCAAAGCAATTTCCTGTATATTCAATGACACCGTATTTAAATCCTGTCCCGCTTTTTTCACCAGCTGATCTGTACTGACAGAAGCTTCATTAACGGTATTGACATCCTGATTAAGCATTAACATTTCATCAGCAAGAGATCCAATATTAGATTCAGCCTGTTCAACAGCTGATTTGATCGTAAAGACTTCTGCAATAACAACCTCAGATACATTTGAGAGTTGTTCTACATCAGTATGAATTGAATCAGATTGTTCGGTTAAAAGACCGGCTGATTCATTTAACTGTGTACTCTGATGAGAGATAACCTGGTTTTTATTGATAAACTCTTGCATTATTTTTCTCAGATTCATCACAAACTGATTAAAATAATGTGCCATTTTCCCTAATTCATCATTCGTATTTACATCAATTTGAACAGTTAAATCACCCTGTCCCTGAGAGATTTCCTCCAATATACCAGTCATTTTTAAAATTGGTTTTGTGATTGATTCAGCGATTCGTTTTGCGATATAGATAAAAACAATCAGCGAGATAAGACCAATAATGGTCATACCTATAATCAGCGCATATACATTCTCCAGAATTTCATTCTTAGGAATAACAGAAATGATTGACCAGCCTGTATTACCAATCTGTTTATAGACAAAAACTGAGGCTTTTTTAGAAAATGGATCTTTCGCTTCGAGAATACCTTCTTTTCCATTTTTAATATCTTCTGCAATAGAAAGCAATTTTGGTCTGTTATTTTCTTTTGAATAGGCTTCGAGGGTCTGCTTTCCAATCATTTCTTTATTTGGGAAAGAAACAAATGTCCCTTCTTTACTCAATAAAAAAGCATAACCGGATTTTAGAATTTTGATTTGCGAAATCATTTCATCCAGAAATGCCAGAGTAACATCGCCACCGACAATTCCGATGAATTGACCATTTTTATTCAATGGATAGGTAAAGGATGCCATCAAAAGCTTTATATC
>JAGOCT010000078.1 GCA_017998585.1 Candidatus Cloacimonadota bacterium
CCTCCCTCACCTTCTTCAGCAGGTTGAAAGAGAAATAGAAGATTTTGATCTGGTTTTGCAGATAGAACCCAATCCATAAACCCGATTAAAATACTCATGTGAATATCATGGCCACAGGCATGCATCATACCCTGATGCTCAGAAGTGAAGGCACAGCCGGTTTTCTCAGTTATAGGTAAGGCATCCATATCAGAGCGGAAAAGTTGATATTGTCCTTTATTCACTGTATATTCATACAAAATACCCGTAGTCTGAAAAGTGTGTACTTTGAGTAAAGGATTATCTTGAAATAAAGCCAGTATCAATGCCTGCGTTTTTGACTCTTTATATGCGATTTCAGGTATCCGGTGTAACTGTTTTCTGATTTCATAGAGGTTCATAAATTCTCCTTTCAATCCATCACTTTAGAATTGGATTTCGACCCATATATCCAGTTTAAATGTAGATATACTTTCTTTTTTACGATTATCATGACTCACATCGTAAGTACCTGTTAAGCCACCTTTTACATTTTGATGAAAATTATAGCTGGCACGAGGAATGACAGATAATTTTGAAGTATCTCTATCTGTCTGTTTACTGTCTTTACCTTCAGTTGTAGATATCTCATTTTCATAATTGATACTTAATTCAGATTCCATCTGATTCTTAAATATGATTCTTGAGCTGACAAATGGGATTTTAAAACCATTTTGAGCACTAAAAGCATATTTAAAATTACTGGTAATACTATTTTTTTGACTCCTTCTTACAACATCATATGTACTTTGATGTGTTATATTCTCTGTAGTGTTGATATTGTAAGCAACCGTACTAGACACATTGTTTGCCCAATTACCAGTAAATCCAAGTAAAGGTTGAAGTGAAGTTGTATAAACTTCTGTATTGGGTTTTTCCCAGTTTATATCACCTGATAGTTTTTCAGTATAGATAAAGCCTGAATTAAGTCTGGAGCTTGACAGATATTTTGAAGCACCAATGAGTGTTTCAAATCCTGATAATGTTAAGCGGATATCAGGCCAGGTAGTGGTAATCATTTGATTACTTGAGGCTGCATATCTCTTTGTAATATTAGTGGAATATCTGAAATCAGAAGTTAGATTTCTAAATAAAGGGAACCCTGAAGAAGCGGTATAGGTATCATCGTAGTTTCTCTGTTTGAGATCACTATAAGGAACGATATGAGGCAGACCCAGCTGATAATTGAATTCTGGTCTTGAAAGCCGTTGTTCGTACAATGTACCATAAACATTTTCATAAGTAAAATTGATATTTTGGAGACGAGCCAGAAGACCAATTCCATCAGCAATCAAATCTAAAGGTGATTTAGCAGACGGGGAGGATTTTTCTTCTGTTTTCTTTTCATCTTTATTCGCTTCCTCGTCTTGTTTACCTTCTTCATCCTTTTTATCAATCCCGTCATCCTGCATTTTTTTTAATTCTTCTTCAATCTTACGTTTTGTTTCTTCATCTTCTTCTGTTTTAGGATTAAAGTCTGGTTTATAATCACCAAATGGATTATCCATTTTAGGGTCTTTATCGTCCCCGTCTTTCGGTTCATTACCTGGTAATTCTTCAAAACCTCCACCACTTTCACGGGTATTTGCTTCATAATGTTTGTTTGGGTCAGTAGCCAGCAAATTAGCCAAAGAAGAAAGCAAATTACTGTTTTTCAATACAGTTTGCGCTTTAAAGCCCCTATTGACGTTACCATCATATTTATAAATAGTTTCCTGGACATTATCAGCGTTGTTTTGTTTATATGCTTTGCGATATTCTTTGTATTGTATTTGATTCGTAAAAGACATTTCTAAAAAGGACTGTGTATAAGTGGGGTTGTAATTTGTCTGAAAATCCTGAGTCCGTTCGGTTTCTTGTCCAATGTTATAATCATAAAGCATACTTCTTTGCAATAAATCACGCTTTGTAACCAGTTTCCAGTTTACACTAAAATCACTCAATAAATCATATTTAATCTCATTTTGAGTCTCTAGTTGTCTTACATCAACGGTTTGAGGTCTGACTTTCCAGCCACTGGAATCTGCTGTTTTATAAAAATCCCATCGTTCAGGCTGTTCACCTCGGATAACCAGATCATTGTTGAAATATTTAGGAAAATAATATATCTGATAATTTCTAAAAAGCGTTAAAGCCAGCTTATCTTTAGGAATATCCAGTTTATAATTTCCAGAATAACGCCATGTAATCACAGAATCTGCACGGGTAGAGCTCAATGTATTTGTTTGTTTAAGCGTACCGGAGAGACTCATATTTTTAACTGTATAGGCAAGAATTTTACTTGCAGGTGTTTTTGTGAGATTAAAGCTTAAATCTACAGATTCCGTTTCAGTAATATTCTTCTCTCTTTTTTTATCTTCTTCACTCATGTTTGACCGGAGAATATCTGAGTTTGCCTTATATTTTGGAATTCCGATACTATTCGTTTTTGCAAGATTCAAAGGAATATTCATCCCCCATTTAACGGGGAAGAATTTATCCAGAGAATAACGGTTAGTAAAATTGATAGAAGTTTTATCTTCCAGTGTTGTACCAGTTGCAGATGTACGCGAGGTAGAACTGTAAAAATCAGAGGTTTTCCATTCATAATCCAGTTTTAAATTCATAAAGTCAGCAAACTTTGTATCAACTGTCGCTCTGGCAGCAAAACCGATATCCTGATTAGGGTCAACAACTCTGATTTCATTGAAATAAACGGTTCCATTGTACAGATTTTCACCCTGTGGGACATGAATACCAACAGCCAGTTCTTTAATATTACTCAAAGTAGGTTGTTTTACTTTTCGGTAAATGATGTCCTGATATACATAAAGCGTATCATTCAATTCATTGAGCGTTTTAAGGTAAGTAAGGTCTTTGAAAGTAAACTCAATATTTGACCAGAGACTCTCCTGCATTTTAGAATTCCAGTCATTGACTTTAATTTTTTTACTCACTTCATAATAGTTTAAACTATCGGGTCCTAAACGGAAAATAATGGTCAATGAATCACTAGAAAAACTGTTTTCCAATAATTTTTCAGGATAAACCCAGTATTTTATTTTATTATATGTGAGCAGATTATAGCTATCTTTAAATTTTTGTCTTGCCAGTACAATATGACCTGGCTGAATATTGTTGAATTGTATTTTTAAAGCCTGTTCAAAAGAAATCTCTCCATCTGTTCCTTTTTCAGTTGTCTGAGGCGGTGCAATATAATGGTTATTTTTTTGATTATCAACCGTTTCAACAGAAAAAAACTCATTATTTTGATTTATTTGTGTAGCAGGAACAATATCTTCAGTTAAGGCAAGATTATCTCTATTCCTAATTGCTTTTTTTGACCATTTGTTTCCGACAATATCAAGACTGACAAAATTCAATTTTAGCATATTTTCAGTTTCTACCCATACTCTGACATAACTCACTTTTTTTAAATCTGGTTCGCTTGTGGCATTAGATAACTTGATGCTATTTGGATTATTTTTAAGGGGAATACGATATAAATACCAGCCATTGTATTGACTCTGATAAAAAGAGTTCGTTGTATCTCTTAGTGTTACTGTATAACGGAACAATTTTTCAAGATTATCAAGACTACCATTACCATTCATATCTTCAGTATCCAGTCGTCCGTTTCCTTCAGTTCCATTAATACCAGGATATTCATGACTTACTTCGTTTGCACTAAACATATCTTCCGGATCTGATCCAGGGTTAATCTGGCCGTTACTGTTCTTACGTGGAATACCATCTAAACCAATATCCTCCATATACTCCAGCTGACCGTTTGAATCACCCCCATTTTTACCATCTTCAGTATTCAGGACTCCTTTGCCTCCGAAATCCACGTAAAAGTCTTCTGAAACATCCCCAATATCAAAATGTAATTTTGCCGGTGTATCATAAGTAGCCAGAGAATCTACTTTTACCAGTACTTCAATGTATTGTTTTTCTGAAAAATCTATCTGATTTCCGACATACTTCATCAAACCACCCCAGAAAGGGTTATTGATTCCAGGACTACTGATTTCAGGCGGAAACACTTTCATCGCCAATACACTTACTTTTTCATTTTTTTCTTTTGCAGAAAGGGTATTAGGATTATAAACATCTTTAGCATAAACATTGTTTGGATTAAACCAATTGATACTCCCTTTTTGCATATTAGACAAATAGGGTTCACTTGCTGGATTCCAGGTTACACGACCGGTACCCAGAGGATAGGAATCTAATACCGATTCCATATCGTCCAGCCATGCTTCATAACGATGAGAAGAGGACGAGCTGTTGTATATTTTGGGAATATTCATGGCAATTTCACCAGAAAGAGATAAAGAAGAAGGACTGTCTGTTCTGATTAAAGGTAGAAAATCTACTGCTTTTGTCATAAATTCAGGCTGAAACTTCAATTCTCCATCAATATCTGCCAACATCAGGCTTCGACTTTCGTTACCAATTTTTGGACGCTTATCAGAGACTTTCTCTGAATGATAGATTATCGTACCGCCAAGTTTGGCATTTTCACTTATTCCCCAGTCAGCTCTTAAACCCATTAATGTCTTTGATTCTACGGCAAACAATGGCTTATTTTCATAATCAATCGAGATTTTAGCATCTGGATTTTTACCCTCAGCGGTTAAAAAAGTAACCAGGCCAAAATCATAATCTACGATATAATCAACGTTCTCCTTTAACTCCTTACCATCAACTTTCACTTTCACAGAACCAGGGAATATCATCATTCCTAAATTGATGGATTCACGACCAACCTTACCTTTAACAAAAATATAATGTTTGTAATAATCATCATTATAAATTTGTTCTGGTTCTTCTTCATAAATGTAATAATCGTTCAATGCCCGGAAAGGTTCTATAAAGGGAAACACGATTAAACCTGTTGATAAATTAACCGTTTGATCTTCTCCATTAACAACTCCGTTCCCGTCACTATCAAGTCGTAAAAATTCATTATAAGTATTGTAACCAACATGTGAGATAGAGTCTGGAACAGTCAGAATTCTTTCTTTACTGGCAGATTCAGTATAGACTTCCAGTAAGAAGCCATCATTTTTAATACTGTTGTTATTGAGTGAATAAATATTTCTGCTCTGGTATTTCCAGGTAAAATCATCTTTATCCTGGTTTCTGATCTTCAGTGGTTTTAATTGAATTACACTCGATGAGGTATTACCTATAATGACATTATTTTTTTGAGTATAGGCAACAGCAATGGTATATCTTTTATCAATTGTTCTCAGCATGGTTAATATACCGGTATCATAATCAAAAGTATAATCGGTACCTTCGAGTAATTGTTCAAAATAATTAGTTTCAGAAATCAGCTGTCCCTGTTCATTGAATAAATGTCCTTCGATCGCTATGTTTTCATTGTTACTGGCATTATCATCATCTAAAAATACTTTAAGCGTATTTTCTTTTGGTAAGAGCAGCGGTGATGCAATATACCATGCGCCATTGTCTGTTTTAATCGCATTGTTTACCCAACCAGGCGGGCAATCATCCGCTTCTGTGTACATGGCATATATTGTTCTTGGATCACTAATATAATAATGAGTTCTTGGTGTATAATTTTTTATTTGTATAATGGTAGAATCAGATTGAGAAGTTCCTTCATAAGATTTCGAATTCTTCTGAGACTCTTCCTTACTGGCAACTGCAGTAATATTTAAACTACCTATTTTTAAAAGCGTTTTTAATCCAAACAGTCCTTGTGAAGAAGCGGACAGAGAAATATAGCGGGAGCCTGTTAAAGATAATGAGGTATTACCTGCATCAATCCGTTGCACTATCTCATCTTCTTCCCCTTCATAAGCAATTTTGATATTATTGGGATCCAGAATATCCGTTTCCTGGTTGGAGTTATACTTGATATCCACTTTGATTTTTTCACCAATTGAACCATTAAGTGTTAGATTTAAATCCTGTTGCATGGAAATATCAAAATTTTGATTAGAACTGCCTTCAGTTACTGCTTTGGTATTTTTCTTTGTTTGTGAAGCGCTGATTGTCAGTTTCTGATTACCACTCAGATTAAGCCGTCCGGCTTTGTTACCCATAATTTTTCTTACACCTCTTGGCATAGCCATAGGCGGGAGTTTGATCACAATTTCAGGAATCAGTCCTTTACTTTTAACACGACTTTCGGGATTAAACATCTGTTTTTTAGTCTTATCAAATTCATTGATAAATATGGCTTCAAATGAATTATTCAGATAATCATCCCAGGAAATATAAAATGGTCCGGCTAACACAATATTACCTGATTTAACAAGCATTTCAACCATTTCATTGATATGGTCAATTTGATATTCTATCGTCTGATTGTATGCGCCCAAATTGTATTTTTCCATCTGATTAACGGATAAGCCCTTTTTAGCAGAATAAACTTTTGGATTATTCTGACTAAGTGGAACATAATCTGGTAAATAATACTGAAGATCATAGTACTTTGCAAACAAAAAACTGACACTTACGAACAATACGAACAAAAAATACAGCTTTAATTTCATTAATTTATAAATCCTTTAATTTATATCATTTACAGCAATCAGATACAAACCATCCAGGGTCAGCGTTTTATCTATTACATCCACATTTTGAGTATGTTCACATACTAAAGCTGAAATTCCACCTGTTGCAATCGTTTTAATGTTTTCAATTTGAGAATACGTTTCTTTTATCTCAGTGATAAATCTATCCAGTAAAAAAGCATGACCATATACAATTCCTGAAAGTAAGGCTTCTTTCGTTGTTGTACCCAGTATCTTTGTCGGTTTTTCTAACTGTATATCTGATAATAGCGCAGCCTTTTCAAATAAATTGACGGCACCGGTCACCAGACCAGGCAAAATAGATGTTCCCCAGAAATGACCTTCCTGACTGACTAACTGGATAGTAGTTGCAGTTCCCATGTCACAAATGATGCAGTTTGTCTGATATTTTTTCCATGCAGAGTATGCGTTTACAATTAAATCTGCGCCAATAAATCCCGGATCATTTACGGAATATGTCAGTCCTAATTGAGAATATCCATTTACGATAATATATCCACATTTAAAATAACGTTGAAACATATGTTCAAAGCATCTGGTTAGAGAAGGAACTACTGAAGAAAGGACAATTTTATCCATACAATTGATATTAACCCCTTGATTTTCACAAATTGAATTCACCAGTACAAAATATTCATCTGCTGTTTTTTTTAAATCTGAACTCAGTCGCAAGGTACATTTTAAGAGGCCGTCTTCATATACTCCACCGACTATATTTGTATTTCCTATGTCAAAAACCAAAATGTATTTCATTTTATTCCTTTTATTTAAACTCATTAATCATAACTTGAATCATACATATTTATTACAAAATGGATTGAAATGCGATAATTTCATCTATTAAATTAAAGTCAAGTATTTTTTCATAAACGATATGCAAGGATCTTATAAAAAGGCTAAAATTTATAAAATAAATGAGAACCCTGTCATCATACAAATTAATGTATTCTAAATAAGCATAAAAAATTGGCATGTTTCATCATCAATACATCAATATCCTGAAGTTATCATA
>JAGOCT010000079.1 GCA_017998585.1 Candidatus Cloacimonadota bacterium
TTATCACTTTGTCAGCATCTAATGCAGATGAGGCAGTCAACTATGCCAGAGAATACTCTGATAAAATTTCTTTACTAATCACTGATGTTATCATGCCAGGTAAAAATGGGGTTGAAGTTTATAATGAGATAAAGACCTATTGTCCGCTTATAAAGATACTATTCATGTCTGGTTATTCCTGGAATATTCTTAAAGATTATTTTGGAGAGGAAGGATATTATCATATTATCAATAAACCTTTCTCTATTGCTGAGTTATCATCAAAAATCAAAGAAGTATTTGGAGACTAAAATGGCAGATCAGAATCATCCTCTATTCAATAACCCAGTTGTCGCTTATGCTCATCATAGAATTTTACTGGATGAGGATGGAAAACCTTATGACTATGAGTTTTTGGATATCAATCCGGCTTTTGAACAAATGACAAAGCTAAAATCCACTCAGATAATAGGTAAAACAGCCAGTCAAGTTTTTAAAGAAGCGAAAGAAGACTTTTCAAATCTGATTTCTAATTTTGGAAGCATTGCACTTAACGGTGGAGAACAAGAATTTGAACAATATAGTAAAGAAAATGACAGATGGTATCATGTAAATGTCTATTCTGTTGAAAAAATGACATTTACGACAGTTTTTACTGATATAACAATCAGTAAAGAGACAAATGATTTACTTTCTGAAAGTCAGGCAAAGTATGAAGAGTTAGCTGATTCAATTACAGATATCTATTTTGCCATGGATGAAAATCTGATTTATACTTACTGGAATAAAGCATCTGAACAGTTTACCGGTATCTCCGCTGCAAATGCAATTGGCAAATCTCTGACAGAAGTATTTGCTGATACACCTGAACTCGGAATAGCTAAAGAAGTATATCTGGAAGTGATCAAAACAAAGCAGTCAAAATCAATCATCAATGAATTTCATCTGAAAGATCAAATCATTTACTATGAAATCAATGCTTATCCTTCCAAAAAAGGGGTTTCTGTTTTTGTTAAAGATGTAAGTCAAAGAATTCAATTTGAAAAGCAATTAATTGAAGAACGAAGATTAACTCAAAACTATCTGGACACAGCTAATGTAATCATTGTAACTTTAAACATGAATGGATGCATTACAATGATAAACCAGTATGGGCTGGAATTGTTGGGGTATTCTGATAATGAGCTTATAGGTAAAAACTGGTTTGAAATCATTTTAACACAATCAGATAAAACTCAGACAGTATATGCTGTTTTTAAAAAGATAATTAGTGGTGAATTGGTTCCTGTTAAATATTTTGAAAATGAAGTGATTTGTAAAAATGGAGAACGTCGGTTTATCGCATGGAGCAATAATATTTTGCATGATTCCAATTTGGAAATCATTGGCACAATTAGTTCAGGTATAGATATTACAGAAAAAAAGAGGATTGAAAAAGAACAGCAGGAAACAGCTCAAAGGCTTTTATATGCCAATAAAGCCACTAACGATGTGATTTGGGATTGGAATATAGAAACAGATACACAGCAGTGGAATGAAGTTGGAACAAAAGTTTTTGGCTGGACAGAAATCGTTGAGCATCCTGATAGTACTTCCTGGTGGGTTGAAAGAGTTCATCCAGATGATCGTGACAGGATTCATAAATCTTTATTTGCAGTGATTAATGATTCTAAACAAAATATCTGGCAGAATGAGTATCAATTTTTGAAAACAGATGGCTCATATGCTAGTGTAGTGGATAAAGGATATGTCATTCGTGATGAATATGGTAAAGCCATTCGCATGATTGGTGCAATGCAGGATGTTACAGTTCATCATCAGGCAATCAACAAAATTAGAGAGAGTGAAAAGAAATACCATGATTTATCCACTTTACTTCGTCTCTTAGCTGACAATATGCCGGATATGCTTTGGGCTAAAAATTTAAAAAAAGAGTATATCTTTACAAACAAAGCAATTTGTGATCATTTGCTGAATGCGATAGATACGAATGAGCCGATAGGAAAAACGGATATTTTCTTTGCTCTAAGAGAACGGAATGCTCATCCTGATAATCCTGAATGGCATACTTTTGGAGAAATATGCAGAGATTCTGATTCTATTACCCTTGAAGAAATGAAACCGATGCAGTTTGATGAATATGGCAATATTAAAGGTAAATATCTGTATCTCGATGTTCATAAAGCCCCTTTGTTGGATGACGAAGGAAAGGTGATAGGAGTCGTAGGCTCTGCCCGTGATGTAACTGCTGAAAAGAAAGCTGAAGAAGAAAAAGAGAAATTACAGGCTCAATTAGTACAGGCTCAGAAAATGGAATCAGTTGGCAGATTGGCTGGAGGAGTCGCACATGATTTTAACAATATGTTGAGTGTCATTTTAGGCCATACAGAGCTGGCTTTACTAAATATGGATGAAAACGATAAGCTATATAATGAATTAGAAGATATTCAGAAAGCTGCTCAGCGATCTGCTGACCTTACACGACAACTGTTGGCATTCGCACGAAAACAGACGATTCAACCCAAAAAGGTAAATCTGAATGACATCGTTGAAGATATGTTAAAAATGATAAAACGATTGATTGGTGAAGAAATTGAGCTGTTATGGGAACCTGGTGAAAAACTCTTGCCTGTTTGGCTGGACTCTACTCAGATGGATCAGATATTAGCAAATTTATGTGTCAATGCCCGTGATGCAATTTCAGGTATCGGCAAAATCGTGATTAAAACGGAAAATGTAAAACTGGATGATCATTTCTGTTCAGTATATAAAAGTGTACAACCTGGAGATTTTGTTTGTTTGTCTGTTAGTGATAATGGAAGTGGTATGGATGAAGAAACCATATCTCATTTGTTTGAACCTTTTTTTACAACAAAAGAAAAAGATTATGGTTCTGGACTCGGTCTGGCTACTGTTTATGGTATAATAAAACAAAATCATGGTTTTATAAGGGTGGACAGTCAACTTAATCAGGGAACCACTTTTTATCTTTATTTACCTTCACATAC
The DNA here is from genome assembly GCA_017998585.1 of Candidatus Cloacimonadota bacterium. Next base: position 2,988 of record JAGOCT010000079.1, read on the forward strand.
AGATGATAAAACTATAAAAACCGAAAAAAACATTAAACAAGAGCTTGCGTACGGTCAAGGAACGATTTTAATCGTTGAAGATGAGCCGGCAATTTTAAGAATGACTGCATTGATGCTTTCAAAACTTGGATACACGGTGTTAAAGGCATTATCTCCTAATGAAGCGATTCGTATAGCCAGTGAACAATCCGATTCAATTGATTTACTTTTAACAGATGTGATTATGCCTGAGATGAATGGTTATGACCTGGTTAAAGAAATCACGGGATTTTTTCCTGATATTAAGGCTTTGTTTATGTCAGGCTATACAGCAGATATTATATCTCTTCATGGAGTGGTTGAAGATGGATTATACTTTATTCAAAAGCCCTTCTCTATCACAGATTTATCAGCCAAAATCAGAGAAATATTAGGATAATTTTGAAACTAATCTCAATGTTTTGAAGTATTTGAAAACTAAGGAGATACCATGGGGTTGATAAACATAAAACATTTTAGAGAATTTAATAATAAGAGATTTAGAAGATATTCACTAACCATTTTTATACTGTTCTTTGGATTCCTTTTTTCCTAGTGGATCGGTAAAAAGATTGATCAGAAGATGCGTGAGATTTTATTAAATGAGACTCAAATGGTGTCTGGAGCAGTTAATATAAATCGAATAAAATCACTTTACGGATCAGAATCAGATTTGTTATCTCCTGACTATCTTAGACTAAAAGAACAATTATCATTAATTCGATATTCTAATAAGAAAATACGTTTTATCTATATCATGGGTCGTAGAAATAATGGACAAGTGTTTTTTTATGCGGACAGTGAGCCCTTAGGTTCCAAAGATGAATCACCTGCCGGACAGATTTATGATGAGGTAACAGCAGATGAGTTGGAAGTATTTGATAAAACAATTCCAAAAAGCTTTGGACCATTTAAAAACCGTTGGGGAACATGGGTTTCTGCACAGGTTCCTATAATCGATCCTAAAACACAAACACTAATTGCTGTTTTGGGAATAGATTATGACTCAAAAAATTGGTATTTTGAAGTTTTTAAGCAAGCTGTATTACCTTCAGGGTTAGCTTTGCTGGCAATATCTTTTTTAGTCTTACTACTCATATTGCGCCAAAGAAATACTGAAATCCGTTATCATCAGAATGCTCTTTTAGAAAGTGAAAATCGTTATCATAGACTTTTTGCAGATTCTCCTGATGCATATCTTGTAATAAAAAATGGCATTATTACAGATTGTAATCGGGCTACAGAGTTGATGCTAAATGGAAGTAGATCTCAAATTATTGGCTTATCACCTGATCAGCTTTCACCAAAATTTCAACCAGATGGGATTTTATCTTCAATCGCAGCAAAAGAAAAGATGTTTATCGCAAAAAGTGTTGAATTTTACTCTTTTGAGTGGGTGCATCGACGTTTTAATGATGAAGATTTTTGGGTAGAAGTAACACTTCGAAATAGTATAGAAAATAATGAACCTGTCTTTTTACTTACTTGGCGAGATATCACAGAAAGAAAAAAAAATGAAGAATTATTAAAAAAAGAGCGATATCGTCTGGCCAATATCATTGAAGGGACTAATGTAGGTACATGGGAATGGAATGTACAAACCGGAGAAACTGTGTTTAATGAACGATGGGCTCAGATGATCGGTTATACCCTGGAAGAAATATCGCCTGTTTCCATAGAAACATGGGTAAAATTTGCTCATCCTGATGATATAAAGAAAAGTGGAGAATTACTTGAAAAACATTTTGCAGGAGAGACTGACTTCTATGAATTTGAGTCCAGAATGCTTCATAAAAAAGGTGAATGGGTATGGGTTTTTGACAGAGGGAAAGTCGCTTCCTGGACTATTGATGGCAAACCTTTAATGATGATGGGGACGCATCAGGATATAACAGGAAGAAAAAGAATTGAAGAAGAACAAAAAGCGATTCTTGAAACTACTCATGACGGCTTTTTTATTGCTGATTCAAATGCCTGTATTCTTAGTGTAAATAAAGCTTTTTGTGATATGCTTGGATACACAAAAGAAGAATTGCTAAAGCTTAAAATCTCAGATATTGAAGCGATTGAAGAACCTGCTGATGTTGAGATGAGAGTTCAAAAATTAAAAAAATATGGTTTTGATCGCTTTCAGACAAAACATGTAAGAAAAGACGGAAGTTTACTGGATATTGAAATTAGTGTATCTATGTTGAAAGAATATGATCGCAAATTAGTTGCTTTTGCACGTGATATCTCTGAACGATTAAGAACAGAACGGGCATTACAAGATGCTAATACTCGATTATCCCTGGCAACAAAAGCTGGTAAGATTGGGGTATGGGATTATGATGTAGTTGAAAATCGTTTAGTATGGGATGATCAGATGTATGCACTTTATGGAATATCATCCAATACATTTTCTGGAGTATATGAAGCCTGGAGATCTGGTTTACATCCAGATGATCTTGAAAGGGGAGATCACGAGATTGATCTAGCGATAAAAGGAGAAAGAGATTTTAATACAGAATTTCGTGTGCTTTGGCCAGATGGTTCAATTCACTATATCAGAGCGATTGCAGTCGTAATTAGAGATTCTGATGGAAAAGCATTACGGATGGTTGGTACTAACTGGGATATTACAGAACAGAAAGAATACCATCAAAAATTGATTGCTGCCAAAGAACAAGCTGAAGCGGCCAGTAAAGCGAAGTCTGAGTTTTTAGCAAACATGAGCCATGAAATACGCACCCCTCTAAACGGAGTCATTGGTTTTACTGATTTACTGAAAAATACGCCGTTGTCACCTGTTCAGCTTCAGTATGTGAATAATGCCAACATTTCCGGTCATACATTACTTGGCGTAATCAATGATATACTTGATTTTTCAAAGATAGAAGCAGGAATGATGTTTCTTGAAATGATTAAAGTAGATATGTATGAATTACTTGAGAACAGTATCGATATTGTTAAATATGCAGCAGGTCAAAAAAAACTTGAATTACTTTTGAATATTGACAGCTCAATGCCTCGTTTTGCTGTGTTTGACCCAATTCGACTTAAGCAGGTTTTCGCAAATCTGCTGGGTAATGCGATTAAATTTACAGATAATGGTGAGGTTGAGCTCAAAATAGTTTATGAAAAAATATCAGAAAACAAAGGTAAATTTATGTTTTCTGTGAGGGATACCGGTATTGGCATATCTGAATCTCAAAAAGATAAACTTTTTAAGGCATTTTCTCAGGCAGATAGTTCCACTACGCGAAAGTTTGGAGGAACAGGTCTTGGCTTGATCATATCAGAAATGATTGTTCAGAAGATGAATAGTCATATCTATATAGAAAGTAAACAAGGCGAGGGAAGTCTCTTCTATTTTGATGTAATCACCGACACTGAATATGGCGATAAGTTAGCGTATTCTTCTTTTGAGAAGATTCATAATGCCCTCATTATTGATGATAACGAAAATAACCGATTAATACTGCAACATATGTTGGAAAACTGGCAAATTAACTGTGAGTTGTGTGATAATGGATACTCAGCCCTTAAACTGCTTGAATCAGCAAAACTTTTCGATATCGTTATCTGTGATTATAATATGCCTTATATGGATGGTTTGGAAACAATAAGCATTATTCGTCAAAAACTGAATTTGACAGCAGAACAGCAACCAATCATCTTGTTACATTCTTTATCTGATGATGCAGAACTACACAGAAAATGTGAAGAATTAGGAATTCTTTATCGATTAACGAAACCAGTAAAGAGTAATGACTTATTTTCTTATTTAAGCCAGATTCATAATCATGGTCAAGATAAAATTAAAACTGCATTTGTTAACGGAGAAAAATCCTTTGTGCCTGAAAATTATAAAAAATCAGTTAAAATTCTGATAGCAGAAGATTTATCGATGAATATGCTGATGATAAAGGCTTTACTCAATAAAATCATACCGGATGCCATCTTGATTGAAGTTACTAATGGATTTGATGCTGTGAAAAAAACAGCAGAATTAATGCCTGATTTAATTTTTATGGATGTTCAAATGCCTGAAATGGATGGTCTTGAGGCAACAATAGAGATTCGGAATCTTGAAGAAAAAAATCATCTGCATATCCCAATCATAGCACTTACAGCTGGTGCATTTAAAGAAGAACAGGATAAATGTCTAACTGCAGGCATGGATGATTTTTTGACCAAACCTGTTGAACCGACAAAGATTAAAACAATTCTTAACAAGTATTTAACACGTCCGGATCATAAAAGTTCATCGGATCATTTTAATAAAATAACATTGATGGATCGTTTTCATGATGAAGATTTTGTCTTAAGTATGATTACTTTAGCTTTAGCTGATTTTCCTGAAAAGATGAAAGAGCTGGACAATGTGTTCAATCAAAAGGATTATGAAGGTATATGAAGAATTTCTCATCAGTTTAAAGGTGCTTGTCTGAACATGGGATGTCAGGGTATGACTGAAATTTTAAAAGAAATAGAAATAATGAGTACTTCAAATGTGGACTATTCTATGATTAACGAAAAATATAAGGCTTTAAAGATTGAGTGGGAGTATGTGAAAAAAGAAATGGATGATAT
>JAGOCT010000080.1 GCA_017998585.1 Candidatus Cloacimonadota bacterium
CTGGAGCTTCTCCTTAAAAAAAATATCAAATCTTTACATCCTTTTCCCTTAAATGCATTTATTTTAAACAGTTACAGTGTCGATAACAATCACCTTCATTCCGACATCCTGTTGAATAGTATTCAAACACTTTTTCAAAATATACCAGTCATTGACATCCAAAATCTATTATTCAATTCAATTTCTTAATTTTCTTATTGACAAAATCTTAATTCATTCTTAAATTGTAAGTAATTTTAATTAAAATCATATTCTGGAGGAAAAATGAAAACATTAAAAAAACTATTGGTCGTGGGAATAGTCCTGATCTCTTGTTCAGGATTGTTTGCTCAGAAATCAAAAGAGCGAATTGCCGGTGAATATGCTACTGCAGCTGATTCACTTTTTAACATTAAAGACTTTGCCAACGCGTTGACTGAATATGAAAAATCCTTAAATACGTACAAAGAAGCAATAACTGATGTAACGCCTTTCGATGAAGAAATAAAAAAAGTAACCTTAAATCTCTATTCTACTGCTACCAATGGCAAGATATACGATAAAGCAGTTCTTTGGGGTGAAAAATATCTTGAACTTGAACCTAACAGAGAAGATATTGTTAAAAATGTCTCAGTTATTTATGCGGTTGCTTTAAAAAATAACCAAAAATCTCTTGATGTTTTAGTCAAATTCGAAGAAAAGTTCAAAACCAATACTGCTAAACTTGCTATCGCTGACCGCTATGACAGAATGAAAGATTACAACAATGCGATCATCTGGTACAAAAAAGCTTATGAACAATCCAAAGATTCTGACCTATTTGAAAAGATTGCCGACCTATATGTGAAATTAAAACAAAATACCGAAGCAATCAAAACTTACGAAGATTTCCTTGCCAGCAATCCCTCCGAAGCTGACCTGATGAAAACTTACAGAAATCTCGGTACTCTTTATAATAAACTCAAAAATACCAATAAAGCAATTGAATATTTTGAAAAAGTCTTAGCAATTCAGCCTGATCCAAAAGTAGCGCTTTTCCTTGTTTCAAGCTACTACGATAAAAAAGATTATTCTAACACCATAAAATATGCGAATATTGTCATCGAAAATGAATCCAGTAATGCAGATGCAATCTATTTCAGAGCTTTAGCATACTACTACAGCAACAAAAAAGACCTTGCGAAAGCAGATTTCCAACAAGTCGAAAAAAATCCTAAATATGGAAAATCCGCTTCTGATTTCTTAAAACTGATTGCCCAAGGCAAATAATATGAAAAACTGCTCTTTCATTATCTTGATAGTGCTAACTACTTTTTTATTAGTAGGTTGTGACTCACGAAACAATGATAAACCGACAATGATGGTGTCTATCTCCAAACCTAAAATATATTATCCGCATTTTAGTGAAATTAATGGTGTATCCTATCATGAAGCTAATATCGTTGTTACTCTTGATGGCACCGATTCACAAACAAAAAATGCCTTAATTGAGCTTACTTACGATGAGTCTGTCATTGGAGTAATCAGTAATACGGGTAATGAAAAACTACTCAGAACTGATGACAGTGGCATTGCGACTGGTCAGATTATATCCCGTAATCCAGGCACTGCGAATATTAACGTAAAAATTAAAAACTGGAATGTCAGTGCGATTACTGAGATAAGTGTATCCTTACCAGAAATTGTCAATTTTGAAGCAAATCCTGACACGATAGATGCTGACAATACTCAAATTTCTCAGCTAACACTGAGTGTGATGCCTCCTTTAAGCAATAAATATATAAAATATACTGCCAGTATTGGAGAGTTAGTTTCAGATTCTACTTCAACAAACAATCTTGGAAACACATCTAATCAATTTAAAAGTGCTTTCCCTGGTAATGCCTATATTACAGCAAAACTTAAAGATTGGCCATCACAAAGCGCTACTCGTCTTGTAAAGGTTGTTAATACAAACGATGGCAAAGGAAAATAAAATGAGAAAAATTTATATTGCTGGTAACTGGAAAATGAACAAGACCAGTGCCGAAACCACCACATTTCTGAATGAACTTGTTCAATTCAATCAAAACTGGCAATCAGACCAGGTTGTTCAGATTATATGTCCCCCTTTTTTATATCTTGAATCTGCCAAAAAAACCGTTTTAAACAGCAACATCTTCATTGGCGCTCAAAATTGCTCTGACCAAAACAATGGCGCATATACAGGCGAAATATCAGTTCAAATGTTAAAAGATATTCAAATGGATTACTGCATCATTGGCCATTCAGAAAGACGTCAGTTCTATGGAGAAACCGATACATTGATCCAAAAAAAATATCTTAAATTAAAGGAAAGCAACATAAAAGCCATCATTTGTATTGGAGAAACACTATCAGAACGTGAAGCAAACCGTACTTTTGATATAATTGATACTCAGCTTTCTGGTATTTTTAAAGAGATTCACTTAGAAGAAACTGAAAGCTTGTTAATCGCCTACGAACCTGTCTGGGCAATTGGAACCGGTAAAACTGCAACTCCGGAACAGGCTCAGGAAGTTCATCAATACATCAGAAACTGGTTTAATGATCGCTATAACAAGGAGATTGCAGAGAATATAGCAATTCTCTATGGAGGTAGTGTTAAACCGGACAATATCAAAGAACTGCTGGCTTGTGCTGATATTGATGGCGGACTAATTGGTGGCGCTGCACTTGATATAGAATCTTATAAGAAAATGCTGATGACAGCAGGAGAATAAAATGTTAGATTTAAAATTTATCAGAGAAAATGCTGATTTAGTGAAACAGGCAATTCAAAATAAAAATGAAAAAGCCAATATCGATCATATTATAGCGCTTGATGAAAAGAAACGCAAAACTCAATTTGACTTTGATAATCTGAGAGCAGAGCAAAACAAAGTTTCAAAAGATATTGCCCAACTTAAAAAAGAAAAGAAAGATGCAACTGATTTATTGGCAGAAATGCAGCTTTTAGCTGGAAAAATCAAAGATATTTCTGCTGAACTCAGCCAACTCTCAAATGAGCTTGACAATGCACTTTTAACCGTTCCTAATATGCCTCATGACTCTGTCATTGTCGGAAAAAGTGAAGCGGAAAACCTCATCGTAAAAGAATGGGGTGAGAAAAGATCCTTTTCATTTACGCCGAAGGAACATACTGAAATTGCAGACAATAACAACCTGCTTGATATTACACGCGGAGCAAAAATTACCGGTTCTGGCTTCCCTGTTTATTTTAAAACGGGTGCATTACTGGAAAGAGCTTTGATCAACTTCATGCTTGACTTTCATATTCAAAAACATGGCTATACTGAAGTAATGGTACCACACATTGTTAACAGACAAACAATGACAGGGACTGGTCAGTTGCCAAAACTTGAAAATGATATGTATCATGTAACTGAAGATGATTTCTTTCTAATACCAACAGCTGAAGTACCTGTTACGAATCTCTATTCAAATGAGATTTTACCTTATGATAAAGTACCCCAAAAACTGATTGCTTATACACCATGTTTCAGAAGAGAAGCAGGATCTTATGGCAAAGATACTAAGGGCTTACAGCGACTTCATCAGTTTAATAAAGTGGAAATGGTCAGATTTGTACATCCTGATGAATCATGGAAGATTCTTGAAGAGATGTGTCAAGATGCAGAAGATATTCTTCAGGCTTTAAAACTGCCTTATCATGTGCTCTCTTTATGTACAGGCGATATGAGTTTTGCATCTGCCAAAACCTATGATCTGATGGTATGGGTACCTGGGGCTGCTAAATACCTTGAAGTTTCTTCTGTCAGTAACTTTACTGATTTTCAAGCACGCAGAGCCAACATCCGATTCCGTGATTCTGATGGTAAAGTAAAGTTTGTCCATACTTTAAACGGCTCTGGACTTGCAACTCCAAGAACTTTTATTGCAATTCTGGAAAATTATCAGAACGAAGATGGTTCAGTGACTGTTCCTGATGTACTTGTCCCCTATATGCACGGACAAACCCTTATTAAATAAGATAATTTTATTATAATACTATTATTAGGGAGCTCATTAGAGCTCCTTTTTTATTAATACTTACTTTTAGTGTACTTATTTTGAGTAAAATTTGCATCATATTCATTTCAAAATCAATAATCAATAAAAAAGTATTGACGAAAAAGGCATGACTTCTATTTTAGAATTTAATAAATTATTGGAGGTCTTAATGTTCCCAGGTGGCGGAAATAAAGGAATGCAGGATTTAATGAAACAAGCGCAGAAAATGCAGCAAAATCTCGTTAAAGCACAGGAAGAACTTGAAAAAAAAGAATTGGAAGTGTCTAGTGGCGGTGGAATGGTTAAAGTGGTAATGGACGGAAAATATAATTTAAAATCTTTAAAAATCGAAAAAGATGTTGTAGATCCAGAAGATGTTGAAATGCTCGAAGATTTAATTTCAGCTGCTATCAATGAAGCACATGCTAAAATTTCTAAAATGGTAGAAGAAAACATGAGCAAAATGACTGGTGGCATGAAAATACCCGGATTATTCTAATTTTTAATGATGTATTTTGAATTACATATCCCCCGCGACTCCGCGACTCAGCGTGAGCGTTATTTTCGACAATCATCCTGTCTTCAGTATGTTATCAAGAAGTAAGGCAGTTTGTATCTAATGTTTACCGGAAAACTGCTTCAACTACAGCAAAGCCTGAAAAGCCTGCCAGGGATTGGTGAAAAGACGGCTCAACGCCTTGCTCTCTTTATTGTTTCTCAGGATAAAGAAAAAGCATTTAAGCTTTCTGATGCGGTCAGAGAAGCTGTTGAATCCTATCAAAATTGTTCATTTTGTAATATGCTGAGTGAATCAGATCCTTGTCCTTTGTGCTCTGATCCAGACAGAGATTCAGAGCTGCTCTGCATTGTTGAGCATACAAGAGATGTTTTTCATATTGAATCAACCAGGGAGTATAAGGGGCACTATTTCGTTTTAGGTCATCTCCTATCCCCCGTTGATGGCATCGGCCCCAAACAGATTCAGCTGGATAAATTAAAAAATCTGATCCGTCAAAAAGCATTTAAAGAAATTATTTTTGCAATCAGCCCTTCCACAGAAGGTGAAAGCACGATTCACTTTATCGCTGAATATCTAAAAAACTGTGAAATTTCAATGACCCGTCTGTCAACTGGTATCCCTTATGGAAGCGATATGGAATATACGGGAACAGTAACTCTGATGAATGCGCTGAAACGCAGATTTCCGGTTTAGAGAACATAATGTTTACAGGACTTATTCAGGATCTTGGCAGTATCACCCGTATCTCTCCTAAGGGTGGTAAACGTGAAATCAGTATTCAGACCAGCAAAATGCAATATAATCTAAAAACCGGAGATAGCATTGCCTGTAATGGAATATGCCTTACAGTCATTTCATTTGATGCAAATCAGATAACCGTTGAAGCAATGAATGAGACCATACAGAAGACGACGCTTGGCTCATGGTCAATCCGGCAAAAGATACATCTGGAAAGAGCAATGATGCTGTCTGACCGGCTTGATGGTCATATTGTTCAAGGTCATGTAGATTGTACAAGCCCTCTGATCAGTAAAAAAACGATTCATGATACGCTTTACCTGACCTTTCATCTGGATACTTTGTTTCAACACCTTGTTGTAGCTCAGGGTTCTGTTGCAATCAATGGCGTCAGCCTGACGGTTGCAGCAAAAAAATCCGATTCCTTTGAAGTTTCACTTATCTCGCATACCCTTAATCATACCCATTTTACGTCATTAAAAACCGGAGATCTGGTGAATCTGGAATTTGACATTATAGGAAAATATGTGCAAAATATGTTAACTAAAAATACAGCTGCCACTTATATGAATGAAAAATGGCTTAAAGATAATGAATACTAAAAACTTTTTTCCGGAGAAAAAAATGACGACTGACAAAAAATCATCACTCAAAATCTTGCTGATTTTGCTTTCATTATTATTGATAACTGCGTGTGGAAGTAAAAAATCACCCACCGGTGGACCCATCGATAATGAAAAACCTCAAATATTAAATATCAGTCCTGCACAATTCGAAGCCATCGAAAATAATGAAATTAACATCAGCTTTTCGAAATTAATGGATCAAAACAGTGTCATTGCCGGAATTACCTTTTATCCGCCCATTCAAAACAAGAAATTTATCTGGAAAAAAAATATTCTCAGCATCAGAATCAATGAAGTCTTAAAAACGGATACGAATTATATGCTTTCATTTAATCATAATCTCAAATGTTATCATGGTAACCAGCTGGAAAAACCTGAAACATTTATATTCAGTTCTGGCAAATTAAATACCTATTCGCTCAGAGGTAGTTTTACTTATGAAGATCAAAAGGATTATGATAAAATAAAAACGATTATTTTGCTGGATAAAGATTCATTAATGGTGCTTGAAAAAAATATAGCAGATAACAATTTCATCATTGATTATCTAAACGCTCAGGATATGACGATCAGGGCTTACATAGACAAAAATAACAATAAGCGCTATGACTATCAAAGTGAGCCTTTCTTTCAGAAATTCCTGCCTAAAGACTTCGCTTCAGCCATTCCTGTCCAGTTGACTTATCAGGATACGGTTAAACCGGATATCAAACAGATTAAAGCGATCTCAAAAAATGATATCGTTTTGACTTTCAATAAACCATTACACCATATCCCCTATATCGCCTTTGTCGATGAAAAGAAAACAACTTCGCTAAATATCAGTGCATCTGTTCTGGATAAAAATACAATTCACTGTATCACCAGTGAGCAGGACACAATCAGATATAAAGTATATTTAAAAGATATTCATGATTTAAAAGGCAATGTTAATCAAGAAATCAACACGTTTATCAATGGCTCACAAATCTTATTGACCAAAAATCCTGAAATTATCAGCGCTTCCATCAGAAATGGCACTGCTATCAGTGAATCTCAACCCGTAATCACAATTGAATTCTCTGAAATTTTCTTAAAAAATAACGTAAAATACTCACTCAAAGAAATTGAAAGCAATCAAATGATTCCTGTAAATATTATTCAGGATAACCATAAAATATGGAAATTTAAACCTGCTGTTCCATTAAAAAAATTCAATTCTTATCTCTTTGTGATTGATAAATCATCCGTAAATCATCATCAGGTTAGCTTAAAAAAAGAGCTTGAAATTCAGTTTTTAGTGAAAGACAACAAAAAATAAAGTGTATTCGTAACAATCTTCATTATAATCAGTTATATATGATAATAGTCATTACATTATGATAATATTTCGAGGAGTAATTATGAAAAAAGTGATTTATCTTTTATTCTTAATCAGCCTTTTCTGTCAGATTGCTGCCAATGAAGTAACCCGTCTTGATTTTGCCAGACGTTTAACAAAAGATAAACTTTATACAGAAGCATTAAATGAATTGAATAATATCCTGCTGGAATCTAAAAATAAAACGGTTCTCAGTGAAAGCCAATACTTAATTGCTGAAATCTACGATGCCCAGAATCAACCTGAAAAATCAGAAAATATCTATATTCAGCTTTTAACCGAAGACGCTCAAAGTTCACCCTATATCAGAG
>JAGOCT010000081.1 GCA_017998585.1 Candidatus Cloacimonadota bacterium
GATACTGGTTGTTATTTTAAAGAATGGTAGTAAATGCTGTGCAAAAAATGATATATTGAAAAGCACCCGTAGGGATTTGCGAAACGAAGCGCCGTAAATCCTTAATCCTACTACAAGCGTCTCGCTTGTAGCTTTTCTGCAAGCAAGATGCTCCCAGTACGGATCATTCATCATTCAAAATTAAACTTACCACCCCGTCACTTCGTGCCACCCCTCGAAGGAAAGGGAATGCAGGTATCCTTTCAGATACCTGCAGATATTTTGAATTTATTGAAAATTACTTTATTTGAAATTTGTTATTCTTATCGTCTTTATCTAAAAGTATTCCATCTGGATCAATTACTACAGTCTCAGCTAAATAGGGGCATTCTATCATCAGTTGTTTATCATGATGGGTCAATTTATGATATCTTTCGTAAATTCTGTCGCCTTTTTTGTTTAAAAGACAGATTTTGATATAATCATTGCATGAAGTTTTTGTTTCTTTACCCTGACCATCGGCTCTTAACTTTGACAAATCAAAGTGGATCTGATACTGATACTGTTTATCTGTAAGTTTTTTTACGGAGGCTTGATTTATCTTGATATTGTAAAAAACAATATCATTAAACAGATCATTGATGAGATAACGAAGAGAATCAGGGCATACCTTTGCCAAAGCCTGAATCATATCTGTTGAGATTGGATAAAGATTATCTTTTTGGCTAAATCTGTCTTTCCCTGCAAGTGAATACTGATCATAAAAATCCTTTAATCCCCTGATCAAAGCTTTTTCTCCAATGTATTCTTTCAAGGTGTATAGTTGTATCATTCCTTTTTGATAAGCCAGATAACTTTGATTGTGATGAACTCTTGAAAGAGGAACTTCTTCTTCTTTCGCTCTACCACGAGATCTTAAGTATCTGATTCTGCTGTCTTTGACATATTGGAGCGCCTTATCTTTCCCATATTCCTTTTCAGTTGCCAAGGTACACATAAACTCAGCCATAGATTCAATGAGAAAATAAAGACCTTCAGTTTCAGCTGGCAGTAACTCATATCCCCACCAGTGATGAGCCATTTCATGTGCTGATATCGCAAAGACCTGATCTGACCCAGCTTTCTCATCAACCTGATATGTAAAACCGGAATTCTCATTCCAGACATACATTGCCGGATATGCTCTGGCTGCTGCATAATTCATGTAAGCAGGCGTTTCGATAATTCGAAGTGTTTTATGAGGATAATTTGAAAAAACGTGATTCAAATCGATTGATTTTTTAAATCCACGTATAATTCTATCCAGATTACGATGATGCTTCTCGTAATAAAATACTTCCAAATTGATACCATGATACTGTTCTTTTTTTACCTGATAAATGCCAGAAGTAATCACTAACTCATTTGAGACAGGGATTAAAGGTTTGTAGATAAAATAGGATCGATTACCTTCATCCCACTGTTTTAGCAGTTCTCCATTTGTCAGAGCAATTTGCCCTTTTTCGGTACTCACCTGACAATTATATCGAATGACATCAAAATTAGCAAAAGGTGTTTTTCTGTCTGCTTTTTCAAGCGTTTGCAGTTCTTTATATTTTGGAAGATTATATTTCTTTCTCAGTTCTTCCTTGCTTATGAAGATTGATTTATTGATGCCAATTTGAGGGATGAAGTTTTGATTTTCACTACCACCAAGGTTCATCATCGTTCCATTTTTCACAATATTGCATTCTGTATTATTATCTGTAAAACCGTGTGTTTGGTAATCTACTTCAAAATTAAGAATAAGACTGTCACCTGGTTGAAGCGCTTTCACAAGTTTGTATATGCCAAGACTGTAGTCTTTCATTGGTTTGACAACAGAATATTGCCTGTTTAGTTCCATTTTTTTCAGTGCTGCTCTTTTTTGGTTCCATAGAGAGATAAAAACCGTATCAATCTGTTTATCTGTTTTGTTTTTTAGAATGTATGAGCCCATAATCTGAGCAGATTGTTCAGAAGGAAATAAATCAACATTAAATGAAACGGCTGTAACATTAAGCTGAGGATAATTGATATAAGGCTGACATTGTTTTTCATAAGCAACCAGACCTTTTTCTCCCTGGGTAACAGAATAGTAAGAATTGATTTTATAGCGATTCCATGCGATAAATGACCCTTGCAATAAAAACAAGATGAGTAACGAGAAAAACACTCTTTTTTGGCCTTTACTGATTTTTGACAGCGAATATCTAAAACGCTGTTTGATGCTGTCATTTTCACTTGATTTCCAGATAAAAACAGTCAGCATAAAGATGATACCGGTAAATAAAGCCAAGTATATCCAATACATGACTAACAATTTTGAATAAGGTTGAAATCCATTGAGATTGGAATAAGTGAAGTTAGGAAAATGTCCCCAGTTTATTAAAGGCATATCTAATCTGATAAAATCCATCAAAATAATATTCGCAATAAACAGTACAGAATTGATCAAAAAACCTAAAACTTTGTTTCTTACAGTAATCTGAATCAATACAACAATAATCGTTAATTGAAGATAATTAAGGAGACTGTTCAATTTTTGATCCTTAGAAGCTAACAGCTGTATCTAATGACTTTGAGAAAAGGGTGCCTACCTTTTCCCACTGAATTGTTGCTTGACAAATTTTGCTTATATTCAGATTATACAGCATAGATTCTGTATGCAGTTGCTGTCTGCCATGCAGGATTAGTTCTTTCATCCAAAGTGAAAAAACTATTTGTCTGGCAGTATCAAGGTTCTTTAGACCATATCGGCCTGATACTGCTTTATTAATTTTCCGGTTATATCTTTCAGAAACATTTGATGTAAGTCCTTTTCTTCTAAACGACCAATTTTTGAGTATTCTTTCTGAAATATGTTTTGCCAGAGTATCAGGCAGTATTTTTGTGAGATTTTTCAGTCCCTTTTTGATGCTTTTAGAAGATTCTCTTCTAAATACATTCAGTATTTTTTCCTTGTATAATTGCTTTAAATTGTCAGGTATTTTTAATTTATAAATATCTTTGATTAAGTTTCGTAATTTATGAAATTTACATAGTTGATGCGGAGTCTCCGGAAATACTTTCATTCTTGCTTTAAACAAAGGTTTGCTTCCATCACTTACAATCAATCGCGGTATACCATAATGCAGTTTAAACATCTGAAAACAATGCTGATAAGCTTCTGTCGTAGTATTATAGTATATGTCCTGATACAAAGGAATGCCTAAATCAAAATCCACTATCGTTATAACATAATAGGGAACTCGATTGAGTTTAATATATTTTTCATCGATACTTATTTTTCCACTCCAGTATTTAATTGAATTAATCAATAACGCCTGCATGTCTTTTATCTGATGGAATAGATTTGAAACAGTCCCTTTGGAAACTCCTAATAGCATGGCTATTGTTTCAAAGTTTAAACCGCTTGCAGACAGAAAATTTACCAGTACACTCTTGTCAGACTTCTCCATTTTATTTAAATATTCTGATTCAATATACGGGTTATTCTCTTTATAGACTTTATGGGTTCTTTTTATATCAGGGTCAACCTTTTTATCAATTTTATTCGTTTGCATTAACAATTCAAGATGGTGATTTACATCTAAACATTGATTGATACTTTTTTTTGATAACAGAGCCTGCATTTTTTTAATAATTGTCACAGAACTTATCTCTTCAATCTTTTTAAGAAAAGTCTGTTTGCTGATTTTAGAATTAGATTTATCATTACAGTATGATTCATAATGCTTATCGATAGGTAATAAAAGGTTATTGATGACTTGTTGTTGGATTTTATCACTTTCTTCTTTGAGAAAAGACTTCCTGGTTAAAAAAGTTTTAAAGTCTTTCCCACATTGATTGAACTGCATAACATAATTATGCACATTTTGCCTGTTACTATATCCTGTTGAATCGGCTATCTCCTGATGTGTAAAATAGCTCTTACCTGTTTTAACAACCTTGATTAAACTAAGTAACATATTGAATACCTTTAAGTTATCGCTATTATTAACTAACTCGATAATAAAGAGTTCATTGATAATAAGTTTTAATGAAGAGTCACTGGCTTCAATCCTTAAAGAACTGCTTACTTCAAGTTTTTGGAGTGTTTTTTTTCATAAATACCTCGCCTTTTTTCCAATGTAATTGATGCCATAATAGGTAACTCAATTTATTTGTAAAGTACTATTTTACATATTTTTTCTTATAATTTTTGTCAATTTTTACGACAATTGAACACAAATAACGCTTGTAATTGAAAGATCTTTTAAAAATAGTCATTGGTTTTGGTTTTAGAATAACGATCAGAAATTCTGTATTTGTCAATTTAGCAAATTCTCACAAAATAGAGCCAAATAACCCCTTTCTATAAAAGTCAGTATCTGGAATATGCATAAACAAGGGATTTGTGTTGAACAGTCTCTTCTCCTTCTTTTCTCTTAGATTATCTAATAATTCTCTTATCTATCCTGTAGAAAACTCATTTTTCACAGTCTGAAATCTATCTGCATCCTACCCATAATAGTCTTCTCTGCATAATAGTTTGAATAGGAAAGGAAGAAGAATGAAAGAGGAAACAACCAGAGATGAATGATACGATTGTATGGATAACTGTCATTAGTTATCCTCTTATAAAAATGATGTTTAAATCAACTAAGGATAGTTGATCTTACAACGATATCGATAGCTGTCCTCAATTAACACAGAAAAACGATCATTTTCGCTTTGTAGAAAGCCTAATGAAACAACAGGTATGAAATGACATCATCATAATAAAAGAGGCATTAGCCCTGATACCATATTTTCTAATAGATCAGCGCTAATGCCCCTGTATTATCCTCAAATCAGCGGTTAAATTGTGTAGTAGGTATTAGTGTTTCGGATTTTGTGCAATGTGAATTTTATTGACTTAGAAAGCCTCTTTTACTCTGATATATATATCCATTATCTGGCCCTTGTCAGTCATTAAGCATTCTTCAAAGCATGTTCCTTCTTCCCAATTATGATCCAGAAGATTCCGTTCTTTCAATAATTCCACTAAATGGTTCCATCCAGCTGGGATCTTTTTGAAAGGATCTTCCATAGGATTATCAATCCTTAATTTCGCATAATGACCACCCTGAAATTGAAAGACTTCTACATCATCCTGAATATCAAAATCTTCAGGGATACTCTGACAAAAGGCATACCCTCGGCATCCCTTTTCCTGATACTCTTTTGAAACCGGGATATCATAACCAATCCCTCTGCTGTTTTCAGGCGCTAAGTTGTTTTGCTTCATCCAATCCATCATCTCGGCAATTACCTCGTCCTCAGGATTCTGACTAATCTTACTTTTCTTTGCAAAACGATATGCAGGAACTTGCACATAAGAGATTTCACTTAAAAATTCTTCCATTTTTACCTCCGTTTCTAATATGCAACAAATAATTTTGTATGACAATATATGTCAACACTTTTTGATAAATAATTCCACTTTAAAAAGTTCATGAACCACTAAATACACTAAAAACACGAAATGAAAGGCTTAAAAATACAGTGTTAAACTACTTTCTTGGATTCTTAAACAGATTTTTCATCTTAAATTTAACCTTTATCTCATAAAACAGAGTTTTCATAGAAGGCTGATAAATATTTTAATAACAAGAAAGAAGACTGTTCAATTTTTTGGACTTAGAAGCTGGCAGCAGTATTAAATAACTTTAAGAAAAGTGGATTTAATCTTCATAAGTCTATGCTTATTAAAGAAAATGTAATATTTATATGATGGTAGTTCATGAAATGCGCCTTATAAAAATCTGAAAGAGGGATGATAGTGAAAGTATAATCATACTACAAATGTAATATCTTTAAGCATGTTGATCCAGCCTTTCGTCCAATATAAAATCTGTTTGTAAGTATTTGGATATAAAACGCCGTGTAAAACCGTAAATCCACTGGTTTTATCTGTATTCATCCGAGAAATCCGTGGTTTTAAAACTAAATCAAAAATAATTCTACCAAAAAGACAAAAAAGCGCATTTTTTCCGGGTAATATATATAGAGGGTGTAAGTTTTGAGGTTTTGGCAAGCATGGTTGCTTACCTTACATTCTGTCGCACCAACGGTGCTTGCTTTCGGCAAACAACATTCTCCAGCTAACAGAGCAGTGCCATAAACCAGTCACTTTGAATTAAACGAAGTACTTCACGATTGTGCGAATGATTAGGATAACAAGCCATTCGCTGATTTGAGTTCTACCGGTGATGATATTAAACGAGAGATTATGATTTTTCTAAAATCAGGATGCTTTGAGTAAGATGAACCTAAGTAGTTATCTTTAAATGAATTTATATTTTTTAAAAAAAATCTTGACATATATATATATATATATATTATTAGTCTTAGCATTATAGAAAGGAGGGACTATGCGTCTCAAGAGAAAAATGCTATTAGTAATTGGATTACTATGTTTTTTTAGTATTCTAATCCCAACTCTCAATGCTTCAATTATGGTTATCACCAGCAGGGATGGATCAGCCTTGACTGCGGATAAGGTCAACAATGCACTTGATGAACTTATGAGTGAAGCAACTAATTTTGGCAACGATGATGGATGGGGTATCGTTGCATTCAGACTTAATGGACAACCAATACCCGGTACTAATTATTTATTTAACCCTACTACTTCAGTTTATACTGAAACTCCCAATAATTACCGTTTTGCCGGATCGAGACAAATCTATGCAGATCCAAAATTTCAGATTGCTATTAATACGATCTTAAACAACAGTCCAAGAATAATCATGATTCATGCAAGAAATGCGACAGAAGCTCCTTACAATGTTGTTGACCCTCAGCCTATGGTTGTCCAAAAAAACAACAGATATTATGCGTTTATTCACAGAGGGACTATTAATAATACGGCTGATATGAATACTTATACTAACAGTATTGATCCTGCTTTAATTTCTTTAATTGAAACTACGAATAATGTATCCGGTTCTAATTACAAATCTGCTCATTATTATGCTTATTTAATGGCTCAGTTAAATAGTAAAAACTATGAGCCTTTACATGCTTTTAAAAATATGATGAGACACAATGCTTTTAAATTAAATTACGCAAATAAAACATTCGTTTTATGTGATGGCTTTCAAAACTATGCATATACTCAGGATGGAAATCAAAATGATTTAGCAAGCAATATCTTTTCTGAAAATAATACTAATCCCTATTTTATTTCGACTATAACTCCCTATATAAATCTTGGTACAGTTCAAACACCAAATTTAGAAGTTATGGAAAGATTTGATGCATATGGCACTCAATATTTCCCTGTAAATGGCAGACCTACTGAGCAAAGATTTTATCATTATTCAGAAACAGAAGCACCATTTGGTATCGCTTCCATGAACAGGCAAATGAGTAGCGCAGTCAGTTGGAGATGGGAGTCCTTCCCAATTTTAGATCCAAGTTTATCTCCTACAGCAGT
>JAGOCT010000082.1 GCA_017998585.1 Candidatus Cloacimonadota bacterium
ATTTTAATATTTTTGACGTGGAAAACGATCAGATTGTTAAAAGCGAATCAATCCCTAATCCTGGTCATCGTCCTGGATTTTTACCCAATTTCTTAGGTGATCTGGGTGTAAATGTTATTATCTCTGGCGGTATGGGCGGTGGTGCAATTGACATCTTCAATTCAAGGGATATTGAAGTCATCGTCGGTGCAATGGGAGATGCCAGACAACTGGCTGAAAAATACATCAAAGGTGAACTGAAATCTACCGGATCGGTTTGTCATAGTCATGCACATCATGATGACAGTTGTGGTCATTAAATCGGTTTTTTTGAGATAATTTTTTAATTCTCAATAACTCATTTCGAATTTTGTAAAAGACGTCCAATTTGGGCGTCTTTAATTTTAAGCGCCAAAAAATTGTGATCACAATTGTGATTCGAAAGCGTCAATAAGATCGCTAAAAAACTTTTTTGAGATTCTGGTAGCTTGCGTTACAAGGATTCACAAGCTGGTAGCTTGCGGTACAAGGATTCACAAGCTGGTAGCTTGCGGTACAAGGATTCACAAGCTGGTAGCTTGCGGTACAAGCGTACCAGATATATAAGTTATTAAAAAACATGGAAATATTAAAAAAAAGCGGTCTCTTGAGATCTTTATCTTCATTTTTTAACTTACAAAAACACAATATGATATGGATTGATTTACAGTAAAAATCAGTTTAAAAGGATAACTCAAAATAAAATCAAAAAAACTCAAAAAAAAGCTTGACTTTATATCATGTTTTGTCAATATTAGTCATGTTTGATCAAAAAAAATCAAACAATCTCATATAAGTGATTGGCAAAATGCCTTGAATCAATAAGTTGAAAGGAGGAATCGTGTCTGGGGATTTTTTAGGAACCTTTGAAAATTCTGTCAATAAACAACGAATAATTATTCCAGCTCCGTTTAAAGCGAAATTTTCGCACGAAGCAGACCAAAGTGCTATTGTTACGATTGGACCTAATCAATCCATCGCGATATATCCTCTGGATAACTGGAAAAGTTTGAAAGAAAAGGCAGCAAACGGAGACGATCGGGCGAAAAGATTTTTAAATAACCTGATTGATTTCGCTTGTCCGGAGCAAGCGCTTGAAGGTCCCGGCAGAATCAGAATCAGTGACGAGCTCCTGGATATTGCCAATATTAGTGAAACCGTGATTATTAAAGGTGAGGGTTCTTATATTACTTTATGGAATCCTGAGAAATTTAAAGAAATGCGTGTGCGTAAACTGAGTGCTCATCAAAGCGAATTTAACTCAATGGATTATCAATTATGACCTATCATGTCCCTGTAATGGTTAATGAAGTATTAGATTATATGAAACTTAAAGATGGCGGTCTTTATGTGGATGCTACTTTAGGTGGAGGTGGTCATAGTTTTGAAATGTTATCCAGACAGTCAGGGATTCGATTAATTGGTTTTGATCAGGATCAGGATGCGATTGATTATGCAGGAAAACGACTGGAAGCATTTCATCATCAGGTCTCAATCATCAAAGATAATTTTAAAAATATGAGAACAAGGCTGGCTTTAGAGAAAATTAACTATATAGATGGTGCTTTATTTGATATTGGCGTCTCAACCTATCAGATTTCCAATCCGGAAAAGGGTTTTATGTTTATGGAAGATTCTCCTCTTGATATGAGAATGAATCAGGATAATCCTCTGACAGCAGAGCAAATCGTCAATGAATACAGTGAAGCCCAGTTAAAAGAAATCTTTTTTAATTTTGGAGAAGAAAACTTTTCTGCTCATATTGCAAATGCAATTGTATATCACCGCAATGAGCATCGGATTAGCAGAACTGGAGAATTAAGCGCTATTATCGATAAAAGTTTAAATCATATCAATCGAAAACATCAGGTTGAAATCAACAGTATAAAAAGTAAAGCCAGAATATTTCAGGCTTTACGGATTGCAGTAAATGATGAATTGGGTATATTAGAACAATCATTACTGGATGCCATTTACTGTTTAAGACCAGGTGGACGTTTACTTGTCATCTCATGGCATAGTCTGGAAGACCGTATTGTGAAACAATTATTTCAAAGAGAATCATTAGATTGTCTTTGTGATAAGAGTATTCCTCAGTGTATCTGCCAGCATAAAGCCTTAGTGAAAATAATGACCAAAAAGCCTGTCGTGCCTCAGGAAAATGAGATTTATGAGAATTCCAATGCACGCAGTGCTAAACTCAGAGTTGTAGAAAAATTAGGGAGGAAATGATGAAACCTGTGGTTGTTTGTGGAATTTTACTCTTGGTTCGTGTGTTTTTAATGCAGTTTAGTCAACATAGTGTGTTGATGAACTATCGTGAAATCAAGGAGTTAAAATCAGAATTAGTTGCCGCAAGAAATTGTAAGGCTGAGTTATTGTCGAAAAATAATCAGTTATGTTTAAGAGAACGTATTTGTAATTATGCTTCCAGTAATCTGGGTTTGTTTAATCCTATTTCATCAGATTCAACCGCATCAGCTCGTATTTCTTATGTTCGTGAAAATAAGAAGAACGATAATGTGATGTATAGTTTAATTGATTTCATTTCACCAGAAGCTCAGGCACTAAATCCACAAAATGAATAGACGGCTTTTTATTCTCAAAATTATTATTTTTTTATTAGCCCTTTTATGGGCTATTTACTTGTTTATTGTGCAGATTTTTGACCCTTTTAATCTATCATATAGACGTCAGGTTAGATACAATCCCAGTAAGGAAATCAGTATTCCTGTCAGGGGAAATATTTATGACCGAAATGGAGAAATGTTTGCTAGTACCATTAAATTCTATCAGATAGATGTGGATCGGAACAAGGTTTTTACTTATAGCAAGAAGAAAAAAAAGAATCCTGCTGAAGTTTTTGATTACATAAGTACTGTGATTTGCAAGTACTCTGAAGAAGAAAAATCCAAAGTACTCAATAAACTTTTGAACAAAAAATCTAATACCGTTCTTATCTCAAATTCAATAAAAGAATCGGAACTACTTAATATTACAAACGAACTTGAAAAAAAGAATTTGTCTGTAATCATCCCTTCTTTCAGATCAATGCAACGAATATACTCCAAAGGGAAATTAGGTGCCAGACTCTTAGGCTTGGTAAAAGAAATCCAGGATGAAAGTGATCCTAAAAACAGGTCGGTTTATCGAATGGAAGGTTTTTGTGGAGTTGAAGCTTCTTTTGATGAATATCTAAAAGGCGAATATGGCTGGAAAGAAACACTTTATGATGCCAATAAATCGATTGTGACTTATCCGGATCTTCAGGAAAAACCGGCAAAAGACGGTAATGCCGTGTATCTTACCATTGATTCAGAAATTCAGCAAATTGTCGAAGATAACCTGTGGGAAGGGATTAAAAAATATAATGCAGCTAATGCCATGGCTGTTGTCATGAATCCAAAAACCGGTGAGATTCTCGCAATGGCTGGATTATCACGAAGTGATGGAAACACCAGTGAATCCTTAATACGTTCGAGTATGAACCTGCCTGTTACTCATCGATTTGAACCTGGCTCAACCATCAAACCATTTGTCTCATTGTTGGCGCTTGATAAAAAATTGTTTAGAAGTAATGATTTAATTAATTGTGCTAGATACAATGTGGGCAGAAGAACAATTAAGGACAGTCATGAACTGGGCACAATCAGTTTTGAAGATGTGATTGTTAAATCCAGTAATGTCGGTATTGCAAAGGTAGCAGAAAGAATTGGATCAGTTGAGCTGTATAATCGTTATATCGCATTAGGGTTTGGACATAAAACAGGTGCAAATATATACGGTGAGAGTGCGGGAAATTTGAAAAAATATACGGACTGGAGTGGATATACCCTTCATTCTCTATCCTTCGGACAGGAAATGACCGTAAATACGCTACAATTGACGAATGCCTACAGTACAATTGCCAATGGTGGAAAAGTATTGAGACCCTATATATTAAAAGAAGTCAGAGATGCAAACAATAAAATTATTACAAAGACAGAACCAAAAGTCATTCGGACAATTTCTAATGTCAATAATATAAAATTAGAACAACAATATTTGAAAAATGTTGTTGAAAGAGGAACTGCAACAACTACTCGTTTAAACTACGTATCAATTGGTGGAAAAACAGGTACAGCAGAGAAAAAGGCAGAAGGCTCAGCTGGATATGGTAAATATACCTATTCTTCTGTATTCTCTGGATTTTTC
Organism: Candidatus Cloacimonadota bacterium; assembly: GCA_017998585.1. The sequence continues at coordinate 4,213 of JAGOCT010000082.1, forward strand.
CCTGTCGAAGATCCTCAATATGCAATCACTGTGATGTTTGATGAACCAGATTATGCTTACCATTTTGGATCGATGTCTTCAGTACCAACTTTTAAAAAAATAACAGAGCAAATCATTGCATTACCAACTTGTAAGCTAATTCCTAATATGAAACAGGGAAAACAGATCATGGTAAAAATGCCTGATGTCATGGGACTTAGTATTAGCGAAGCAAGAAGTAAATTGAATAAAAATAATATTAAGTATCAGATGATAGAAAATGACTTAAATGGAATTGTTATCAATCAGTTTCCAAAACCAGATGTCTCTTTTGACAGTGTGAACGAAGCAATTGTAGTCGTGGATAAAAAAGTGAATTTAAGCAAGCAGAAGATTGATACCTCTCAAATGCCAAACCTGGTGGGAATGACACTCAGAAAAGCAATTAGTTTGGCAAAGAGTTTAAAGATTGAACTGGAAATTTCTGGGAGTGGAATCATTACCGCTCAATCGATTCAACCAGGAGAAAAAATAAAATTTTTACAAAAATGTAAAGTGAAGGCAGAATGAGAAAGGTAAAAGATTACGTTCAGATTATCAGAGAAGATGTGATTTATCAAAAATGCTGTTATAATGGCGTTTCTTATCAATATTCTCAGGATTTGCCTTTAGAATTATTAAATCAGAACATTGCCCATTTATCTGTAAATACAAAATCTGTCACTGAAAATGATATTTTTATCTGTATTAAGGGATATACTGTTGATGGGCATGATATGGCTCAAGAAGCAATTCGTAAAGGTGCAATCGCATTGGTGGTTGAAAGAGAACTGCCCTTAGATCATATTTTTCAGATAGTGGTAGAAGATAGCCGAAAAGCAATGGCAATTTTAGCCAAATATGAATATCAAGCACCTGCTGATTCATTTAAACTCATCGGAATAACCGGAACAAATGGTAAAACTACTACGGCCTGGCTGGTAATGCAGATTTTGATTGCCAAAGGATATAAAACCGGTATGATAGGAACAATCGGTTATTATATCAACGGAGTTCAGTATGAGTCAGAAAGAACAACACCAGATGTTATGGAACTGAACCAGATTTTTTGTCAGATGCGAGATGCCGGAGTAGAATACGTGGTAATGGAAGTATCATCTCATGCAATTGCACTCAGCAGAGTATATGGATTAAAATTTGAAACAACTGCCTTTACTAACCTGAGTCAGGATCATCTCGATTTTCATAAAGATATGCAGGATTACGCAAATACGAAGTTAAAACTATTTACTGATCTCCAAGATAGAAAAGGGAATGCAGTGATAAACATTGATGATGCATTTGGTAAGGAGATAATCAGAGAAACTGTTGGAAGTATTAAAACGCTTAGTCTAAATAATCATAACAGGGGAGTTTATCCTAATCTATATTTGGCTCAGGATATATGTTTTGATATTCAAAAGAGCGCTTTTACACTTAGTATTGATAAACTAGAAAAGAGATTTGAAACAAGTTTAATTGGTGACTACAATATTCAGAACTGTATTACCGCAATTGCCATAACCGATGATATTGAAGATAAATCCGGAATTGGGATAGAAGAGATTATACGCACAATCAAGCCTGCAAAGGGGAGGATTGAATCCGTTCAGAATCATCAAGGAATAGGCATATATATCGATTATGCCCATACGCCAGATGCAGTAGAAAATGTATTAAAGAATTTAAGCAGATGTAAACCACAACCCAATAAACACATAGAGAGAAAATCCAGAATCATAACTTTGCTGGGTGCTGGTGGTAATCGTGATAAAATGAAGCGTCCATTGATGACTAAAGCGGCTTTAAAATATTCCGATTTGCTCATTTTGTGTGATGATAATCCGCGAGATGAAGTCCCTTCAGAAATAATTCTGGATATGCTATCCGGAATTGAAACAACTGATCAGATTTTGATTCTCAGAGACAGAAAAAAAGCAATTCATCAAGCACTTAAACTGGCTAAAAAAGGGGATATCGTTCTGATTGCAGGTAAGGGACATGAAACCTATCAGGAGATACAAGGCGTTAAATATCCATTCAATGAATGTGATATAGTAAATGAATTTCTCTCAATGCCTGATTTTGATGAGAATGATGACGAAAAACTAAGTATTGTTATCGATATAATGAATTTCAGTCTGTGGTTTGCACATGAGTTTAATACAGAGAGTCTGAAAACCTTTAAATCCATCGATTTTATTAGTACCGATTCACGAAAAGTAAAAGAAAATACCTTGTTTATCGCATTAAAGGGTGAAAAGTTTGATGGGGCTGATTACTGCGAATCAGTTTTAAAAAATGATAGCGTATTTTGTTTGATAAATCAAAATTATGCAAAGGCAGATGAGTTAAAGAAACGATACCATGACAGGATTATTTGTGTAGCAGATACTCAGAAAGCGTATGGTTTTATTTCCAGCAAATTCCTGACTTATTATGGTATAATCAAAATCGCATTAACGGGCAGTACAGGAAAAACTACTACGAAAGCGTATTTGTATAACATCTTGTCAGAAAAATATCAGGTTTTAACGAATAGTGGCAATGAGAATAATTTAATCGGCGTACCTAAAACAATACTGAATATCAATCCTTCCCATGAAATAGCCGTTTTAGAATGTGGCACCAACCAGTTTGGCGAGATTAGACAACTGGCTGAAATCGTTAAACCGGACATTTCTTTGATTGTTAATATTGGCCCTTCTCATCTTGAGTTTCTTGAAAATGAGGAAGGGGTATTCAGAGAAAAGTCAGTATTATTTGATTATACAAAAGAAGTGATTATTTTCCCAGATAATGATTCAAAATTTGATAGATTTAAACATGATAATCAGAGTAGGAATTATAAAAAATTAAGTATTGGTGAAAGCGCTTCCTCAGATTTCTATATCCATTCAATACTTGAAGGACAGGATCAGATTGAGTTCAAATTAAACGAAGAATCTTATCAGATCAATGATAATGTTCGTTTTAAGGTAACGAATGCATCATTTGCGATTGTTGTCTCAAAGCAATTAGGGGTAGATGCTTCTGTTATCCAAAAGGGATTATTAAAATC
>JAGOCT010000083.1 GCA_017998585.1 Candidatus Cloacimonadota bacterium
CGGATCAGTACATTGTAAAAATGAATGATGTGTTTTTAATTCAGACAGTTGTGCCAGATACAATGAGTCTCAGAGTTCCTGTATTGCCTACAGGTCAACTGAATCTTTTTCCGATGGCTGACACAGTTATGGTCGCAGGAAAAACACTAAAAAAGGCATATGAGGAAATCAATACCCGTTTAAACAAGTTTATGAAAAAGCCAAATGTGCAAGTGATGTTGCTGAATATAGCGCCAATCACCTATACTGTTTCCGGAGCGGTAAACAGATCAGGAGAATATACCTCCAAAGAACCAATTTCATTATTTCAGGCAGTTAAGCTGGCAGGAGGATTAAATGGTAACGCTGGTAGTGAAATAAGCGTCAAAAGAGCCGGTAAAGAGATTACATATAATATTTCAAAGTATTTATCAGAAGGAAATCCTGCTCAAAATCCTCAGATTTATCATCAAGATGTTATCAATGCAGGGTTTATAAAAGATTGCCTTAGGGTTTATACAAATAATGATACTTTGAATTTTGTCGAATCGATTACTCTTGATGGAGAGAAACCTGTTTCCGAAGTCATAAAAATGCTAAGTTTGAAATACAAGGCCTCGTCTTATGATCAGTTTACGCTAGTTCGTGAGGGTAAGACTTCGCTTATTAAGTTAGATGAATCAGTCAGAAATAATGATAAACTGATTATCTCTCACGATGAAATGTTTGTTTATGTCATGGGCAGTGTGGATGAACCAGGCAGATTTGCTTATAATGGTGGGCAAAAGGCAATTCATTATATTGCATTGTCTGGTGGTTTTACTAAGGATGCTTCGACAAAAACCTGTTATCTGATAGATAAAAACGGAGTGAAGAAAAAGTATAAGGGTCAACCTATTCAGCAGGGAGATACCATTCTGGTACCTGAATCCTGGCGAGCTGTTACCGCTGCTTATTTAGTACCGGTCAGTACGGTTATTTCGGTTATATCTACCATAATATTATTAAGTCGATAGATAAAAATGCAAAGAAAGAGGTCAAAATGAAAGTACAACTTTTGGATTTAAATGCACAATACGAACCCATAATGAATGAAATTCGTACTGAGATGGATAAAGTACTCAATAGTCATCAATATATTTTAGGACCAGCAGTCAAGGAATTTGAAGAACAGATGCAGGAATACTTGCAGGTGAAACATGCTGTTGGCTGTGCAAACGGTACTGATGCACTTGTCTTAGCATTAAAAGCACTTGAAATTGGCAATGGTGATGAAGTGATTACGACACCATTTACTTTTTTTGCAACAGCTTCCTGTATTCACAGAGTTGGGGCAAAACCTGTCTTTGTAGATGTAAAAGAAGATACTTTCAATATTGACCCTGATCAGATTGAAAAAGCGATTACAAATAATACCAAAGCAATTATCCCTGTTCACTTATTCGGACAGGCAGCGGAAATGGATAAGATTATGGAGATAGCTAAAAAGCATCATCTCTATGTGATTGAAGACAATGCTCAGGGTATTGGTTGTCAGTATGATGGTAAATATGCCGGTACCATTGCAGATATTGGAACTCTCTCTTTCTTTCCAAGTAAGAACCTGGGATGTATGGGTGACGGCGGAATGTGCTTAACTCAGAATGACGATTTAGCTGCAAAATTAAAACAATTACGTGTTCATGGCGAAAGCCCTAAATATTTTCATAAATGGGTTGGCTTAAACAGTCGTCTGGATTCATTACAGGCAGCAGTTTTAAAAGTAAAAATCAGATATCTTCAGGGATGGTCAGATGCCAGAAGAAAAAATGCCCAGTTATATTATGAACTTTTAAAAGATGTTAAAGAAATCAAATTGCCCTATATTCATCCCAAAGCTGATAGTATTTATAATCAGTTTACTATTGTTTCAGAAAACAGAGATGAACTGATGAAGGAATTACAGGCACAAGAAATTGGCTGTGCGATTTATTATCCGCTTCCATTACATGTACAGGAATGTTTTGCTGAAGTAGGTCAAAAAGAAGGCGATTGCCCGATTGCAGAAAGATTGGCAAAACAGGTTGTTTCTATTCCGATTTATTCAGAACTGACTGAAGAACAAATCAGATTCGTCGCTGAAACAATCATCAATTTTTATAAATAATAAGGAGAAATCCCATGAATATCATTGTCTGTATAAAACAAGTGCCAGACACTACAGAAATTAAGATAGACCCTGCTACCAATACCCTGATTCGTGAAGGGGTAGAAAGTATCATCAATCCATTTGATCTCTATGCGATCGAAGAAGCGGTGCGTTTGAAAGAACAGTTTGGCGGAACCGTTACTGCTGTAACCATGGGACCTCCACAGGCAGAAGTTGCACTTAGAGATGCAGTCGCACTTGGTGTTGATAAAATCATTCTCTTATCAGATCGAAAATTTGCAGGAGCAGATACATGGGCGACTTCTTTAACACTTGCCGGAGCCGTTAAAAAGATCGCTGATTACGATCTGGTCTTGTTTGGACAACAGGCAATAGACGGAGATACGGCACAAGTTGGTCCTGGTGTAGCAGCTCATTTAGACTTACCTCAGGTTTGTTTTGTCAGAAAGATTGAAAAAATCGAAGCAGATACTGTAGTCCTTCAACGTCTGATGGAAGACGGATATGACAGACTTCAGATAAAAATGCCTGCAGTAGTAACTGTTGTAAAAGAAATCAATACACCGCGTTTGCCTTCTCTCAGAGGTAAGAAAAATGCACGTTCAGTTGAATTAACAGTATGGAATGCTCAGGATCTGGCATTGGATGAGAAAGAAATAGGCCTGAATGGTTCTCCAACTCAGGTAGTTAAAATATTCTCACCTGATTTACAAAAATCAGGGGAAAAATATGAAGTAAGCCCTGAAGAATCAGCAGAAATACTCTATCGCCGTATTAAAGAGCTTAAACATTAATGAATCATTATATTCATGATTTAAATCCAACTATTTTTACCATCGGACCCTTTGAGGTTCGGTGGTATGGTTTATTTTACGTTATCAGTTTTTTACTAGGGTACTGGCTAATCAAGAAAAATTTTAAGCACAAAGGCATTGTAATTAATGGCGAAGATTATGATACCTTTGTTTTTAATCTGATGCTGGGTGTGATACTTGGTGGCAGAATGGGTTATATCCTGTTTTATAATCTGGCATTTTATATCAGTAACCCGCTTGCTGTGTTTTATGTTTGGGAAGGCGGTATGTCTTTTCATGGCGGAGCACTCGGAGTCATTGTTGCCGGCTGGCTATTTTGCAGAAAGCACAAACTTTCGTTTTACCAACTGGCTGATCCGGTCATGCCCATTGTGGCAATTGGACTCGGTCTAGGCAGACTGGGTAATTTTATCAATGGAGAATTATACGGCAGAGAAACCACAGTTCCATGGGGGATGATTTTTCCTGGTTCTGATCCTCAAGCATTGGTCAGACACCCTTCACAATTGTATGAACTCTTTCTCGAAGGAATTGTATTAGGACTGTTTTTGCAATGGCTGTATCGAAAAACTAAAAAAGCAGGTTATGTATTCTGGTCATTTATTGGCGGATATGGTCTATTCCGGTTTATAATCGAATATTTCAGAGAACCGGATGATATAGAACTTTATAAAAATGGCTTATTGCTACACTATTTTACAATGGGGCAGATGCTGAGTTTGATTATGCTACTGGTAAGTATGATATTTATTATCTTTCTGATGAGGAAAAATGAAAAAAATCAATAATGCAAATTATCAATTTTTAAACAAGACAAGCAGCTTACTTGTCTTTCTTTTCATTATGTTCACTCTGTTTTTTACTGCCTGTACGCCAAAAACTGCTGGTTTAGCAGTTAAACATCCTAAAAAACTTCTTCTAGCTAGAGATGAACTGAAAAGATGGCAGACTTTTCAAATGGAAGGGCTTGCTGAAGTGCAGTTTAAGATGTTTGTATTCAGAAAGAACTTTGTTTTGAATAAAAGTAGAGAAGCTGTACGTTTTGATATGCTGGATTCAGGTGTTTTTGGAATGGGAGCTTCTAATATAAGTGTTTATATGGATTCTACGATGCAGGTAAATGCCATGTGGGGAAAACAGTCTTTAGATATGAATGCACCTGATGAAATCAGAGATATTTACAAATGGTTCAATGAGGCTGATGTAGATGATCTGAATCTGTATTTGCAAGATATTGTAGAATATAATGAATTTACAAAAGATGGTATTCGTTTTGTGTTTAATCATCAGATGCGACTAAAACTTATCACTGTTGAAGATATAAAAATCAGGTTGGAATTCAGCTATGATTATGGTTCAAATCTGAGCGAAATAAATGTCTGGCTAGCTAACCTGAAAATCTGTAATTTTAAAATTGACAAAATTAGCTATAACAATATAAGTGTAACAAAATTAAGATGATATAAGTGTATCATTATAAATTGATTATAAGAGGGATGTAAATGATTGATCGATATAGTCGTCCGGAAATGAAAAATATTTGGTCGCAACAGAATAAATACCAATGCTGGCTTGATGTGGAATTAGCAGCCTGTAAAGCCATGAATCAGCTGGGAATAATCCCTGATGATGACTTAAAAGTAATTCTTGAAAAAGCCGATTTTAATGCTGATCGTGTGGATGAAATAGAATTGACAACCAAGCATGATGTAATTGCTTTTTTAACCAATGTGGCTGAATATGTGGGTGAACCTTCCCGTTGGATTCATTACGGAATGACCTCTTCAGATGTGTTGGATACTGCGCTTGCTCTGCAAATGAAACAGGCCGCAGAGTTAATTCTTACTCAACTGGATGAAATTTGCGTTGTACTGAAAAGAAGAGCACTTGAATATAAAGATACTCTGACGATTGGCCGTTCTCATGGAATTCATGCAGAACCAACCAGTTTTGGATTAAAATTTGCCTTGTGGTATGACGAGATGCAAAGAAATATTGTACGTATGAAAAATGCGCTAAAAGAAGCAGCTGTTGGTCAATTTTCAGGTGCAGTGGGTAATTATGCCCATATTTCACCGGAGATTGAGAGAATTGCCTGCGAGCATTTGCAATTGACACCGGTCAATATTTCCACTCAGGTAATTCAGAGAGACATTCATTCAGAATATCTTTCTGTAATTGCGATTATCGGTTCCACGATTGAAAAAATGGCAACCGAGATTCGTCATTGTCAGAGAACTGAAGTACTGGAAATGGAAGAAAGCTTCTCAAAAGGGCAGAAGGGTTCTTCTGCAATGCCTCATAAGAAAAATCCAATAACTAGTGAGCAGATGTGCGGATTAGCAAGAGTGCTTCGTTCCAATGCGATGGCAGCGATGGAAAATAATGCGCTTTGGCATGAAAGAGATATTAGTCACTCATCTGTTGAGCGGATTATACTGCCGGATTCAACCATTCTTTTACACTATATGCTCCATAAGATGATTGCTCTGATTGATAATATTGTCGTTTATCCGGAACATATTGAGAGAAATTTAAAACTGACCAACGGTCTGATTTTTTCTCAGGTATTGCTGCTTAAACTGGCTGAAAAGGGATGCTCAAGAGAAGACTCTTATGCCATCATACAGAGAAATGCCATGAAATGCTGGAAAGAAAAAGTCTCATTTCAGTCATTAGTTGAGGAAGATGAAGAAGTGATCAAATACATTAGCAAGACTGATATTGATGAAGTCTTTGATTATAAACGGTATCTGACAAATGTTGATTTTATCTATCAACGTATCGGTTTAATAGAGGCATAATGAGAAGGGATCATAATCCGCTAGAATTCATCAACCGAATTCAAAAAGAAAAATATAAAATGCTGGCGATACCAATCATTGTGATTGTTATCAACTTTGCGGTTAAAATGTTTATTGGAGTCGATTTTGTAAAGTACATCTCAGCAGTTGCAATGGCACTCTATTTGATAATTTTGTGGTTGTACAGATTAAGTCATCCAAATATTGAAATCAATGAGTCTAATTTGCTGGCACCGGTAAATGGCAAGATACTAGAAATAAAAAAGATTGAAGATGGATTTCAGTTAATAATATTGAAAAACTGGTTTCAGTCTTCAGAAATCAGAACCATGAGTAATCTTGATCTCATAAATGAAATTGAAAAGACTGATCAAGCTTGTTTTATGGTGAAGGGTGTCTGGTCAAAGATTTTTACAGAGAAGAATCCTCATTTACAGGGACAGCTGATTGGCGTTGCTCCAGGCAAATGTATGGCATATATCAATATCCCTGATACTTATGAGATAAGTGCCAGATTAAATGATCAGCTAGAGGCAGGCGTTTCGATATTGGCAACCTCCAAAAATGCTTCTGGTGATAGTAATTCAGGACGTGATGATGAATAAACAATTAAGATATATAGTTCCTAATCTTTTTACGATTAGTAGTTTGTTTGCCGGACTTGCAGCTTTGCATTTCACTGCTCAGACTGAGTTTGTTAGAGCTGCATGGTTTGTAACGCTTTCGATTGTGCTTGATGGTTTGGATGGGAAAACAGCTCGTTTATTATGTGCCACATCAAAGTTTGGAGCAGAGGCTGATTCTTTTGCTGACTTTGTTGCCTTTGGTGTTGTGCCTGGTTTTCTAGCATGGCAGATTTGTTTGAAGAATTTTGGGCTTTTAGGGATGAGTGTTTTTGCATTCTATGTTTTATGTGGCGGTTTTAGACTGGTGCGTTTTAATCTGGGGAATAAAAATCCAAATGTTAAGTCAGATTTTCAAGGTTTACCCATTCCGGCAGGTGCAGCGGTCATTGCGTCATTTATTCTTTTTACACATAAGGTTTTTGCCACTTTTAATGGAGATGTCTTATTTCTCTTTGTTACAATCTTCACTTCATTTTTGATGGTAAGCCATGTTCCTTATGTTGCCGTAAATAAAAGTCCTCATTGTAACCGATCCAGAAATATCATGATTTCAGTGGTATTAGTGGCATTAGCCTTATCGGTGAAGTATTTCTCTTATGTGTATATTGTTAGCATTTGGGCATATATATTTAGTGGTTTTATGCGCTTGATAAGTCAGTTAATCCATATGAAAATGAATAAACGAAATGAAATCGAAAGGTATAAATAGAAATGTTTAAAGCAAAGATATTTGTTTCCCTTAAACCAAGTGTACTTGATCCTCAGGGACAGGTGATTAGCAATGCGTTGCATACACTGGGTTATAAGGATGTTAATGAAACCAGAGTCAGTAAATATTTTGAAATTCTCATGGACACAGATGATATTGAGAAAGCGGAAGCTGACATT
>JAGOCT010000084.1 GCA_017998585.1 Candidatus Cloacimonadota bacterium
CCTTAGTAACATTGCCATTTTCCACCTTACAATCATTGACAATCCGAATCGTACCACCACAGGCAATTGTATTTTTTCTCATGAGTACAGGTCTGATCATTCTTTTAAGAGCGTCTTTTTCAATGAGAGTATCAGCATCACAAGCCATGAAAAAAGGTGAAGTACAAGCGTTTATCCCTGCATTTAAAGAGTCAGCCTTTCCTCCGTTTTCTTTGTCAATTACCAGTAAATTTGCATATATTTTCGATTTATAATAAGCTTTTACTGGTTTGGTTTTAACATAACTTGGTATTGCCGGAGGTACTTTGTAACAATCAAAAGCCCTGATGATCTGGTTTAAAGTATCATCTTTAGAACCATCATTTACAACAACTACTTCAATATGCCGGTATGACAGATGTAACATCGCATTTATGCTGGTAACAATATTCTCCTGTTCATTATAGGCAGGCGCAACAATACTGATTGCCGGCACCGAATCTGATTTAAGGATATTATCAATATCTTCGGAATTAATTTCTTTAAATCTTTCATACAAATCTGGGATAGAGAGCAGGACAAGAATAATATAGATTGAATTGATCCATAAAAAATACCAGATGATAAAAACATCCGTATAATAAATCAATTTCAAAGTAAACTCATACAAAGTCATTATACCACCTCCGATGGCATAGCGAGTATGTACTGACTCATCTCGTAAGCATAATGATCAATATCAGGATCTATATTTTTTAAGGCATACAATCCATCCTGATCCAGCAGTTTTAATCCGATAGCTGAATTTAAACGCACCCACCAAACTCTGTCCTGAATGCTCTTCAACAGATAAGGAATGGCTTGTTTGATTTTCAATTCACCAAGTTTGTATGCACAAAAGCCTCTGATTTTCCAGTTCTCATCAGAGAGCGATTTGATCAGTACTGCAGAGAGTTTATCGTCTGGATTAACAACGTAACACTTTAGAGCTGAATATCTTAGTTCTGGATTATCAGAATTTATATCTGGATTTAAGTCATACTCCAGTTTTTCAAAAACCCAGTTAGATAGCATTTCAAGACAAATAATCTTAACCGGTTCAGGTGGGTTAGAGAGTAGTTCAGTCCTCAAGAAAATAAAGGATTTTTGACCGGCAGTTAAGAAAGCGTCTCTGTATATATAAGAAGAAAAACCTTTATCTTTTACAAATTCAGCCAGTATTTTTCTAAAACAATTACCAGTCGCCAGCTTTTGTGCAGCTATGATAATATGAATACGAACCAGAAGTACAGGATCATTCATCAGTTTCAGTATATATTTCTCTTCTTCAGGCAAAGGATCTTGCATCAGAATTCGTGCAGCATAATTTCTTTTCATCCAGAAAATACTCTTATAATGTCGGTATGCCCATTGCCTGAGGTATTTATCTAAAAAAGCTGCCCGTAGTTTTTTCCAGTTTCCATCATCAATTTTTTGGTTGATTTCTTCGATTATTCCAATCAAGATTGAAATTTTTAGTTCTTCTTTTGACAGGACTAATCCAAAATCGGTTCTATGTTCTGAGCTAAACAGGTAAGAAAAAACTTTTTCAAAAACCCTGCTTTTGATTTTACGTTGCTTATTCTGTTGCAATCTGAGCCAGATATTCAGAAGAGAAATCATTAAGCCTCCAATCACCAGAATAGCAAGCTCAATAAAAAAGATAATTGTCAGTAGTTCAAGCGATTTCATATCACTTTTTAAACTGAATACTCAGATATTTATTTAATTTTTCCAGAAACACACTCAGTGAAAATGGTTTAAACAAATAATCAAATGCACCGGCCTTTAAACCCATCAATATATCTTCTTCTGTTGTTTTCGAAGTCAGAAAAATGACAGGCGTCTTTTTTTTAATCTCCTGAGGGATACTGGCAAGAATTTGAAGTCCGTCAGTATCCTGAAGCTGACGATCCAGAATTATTAAATCAATTGATTTCTCTAATGGCTGGGTCAGGTAGTCGATAGCCTGACTGCCCTCATAGAATATCAGATAATTAAATTTTCTGTTATCAAAAGCAATTGACAATATTTTCGTAAAGTCTTTGTCGTCATCCACAATTAAGATTAGAGGTTGATCAGGTTCTATAATAGATTTTAGAAAATTCTCTTTCCTGCTTTCTAAAGGCGCTTTAATGACAGATATATTCTGTTTATCATTAAGACTGTTAAAAACCAGACTTAAAAATTCTTCTGGATTTACAGGTTTATTCATGATCTGAAGAACAGACATATCACTAAGGGCTTTTTCAATGACAGTTTTATCCATTGCTGTATTGATAATCACTTTAATCTGTTTAAACTCAGACTTTTCACGAATCATTTTTAGCAGTCTGATACCATTTATATGAGGCATCTCAATATCAAGCACCAGTAAGGCAGGTTTATATTGATACAGTTTTTCGATAACTTCTAAAGGTTCATGTACATGAATTGATGTGATGCCGGCCTCTTTTAATATGACCTGTTCAAATTTTACAACATCAAAATCATCATCAATGATCATAATCAACTGTTCATTATCTGAACTTTCAACCTGACTGATCGTTGGCGTTCTGGATTCTTCAAAGGCATTAGCAAACTGATACAAAAATTGATTTAGAAATTCCTTATTAAAAAGGCTTATATCATTAAGACGAATCTGTTTTTCTAGTAGTATTTCCATTTCTCTGGCAATTTTGCTTAGTGTATCAAAACCGTAACTTCCTGCATTTCCAGCAATTTTATGCATTTCTTTTTTTAAATCATTGGCTGCTTCAAGTGATTTTACAACAAGAAGGTGTTCACAGATTTTCTTGATACGTTTGACTTTTTCAAGCTTTGTATGATAGTATTGAAGTTTTAAATCTTCTAAAATATTGATTTCATTCATAGAGATACTTTTTTATCATATTCACTAAATCATTTGGCATAAAGGGTTTTACCAGATAATCAGTAAAACCGGCATTCTTAGCAGATTCAATATCTTCATGATAATCATGAGCAGAGACTGCAATAACTGGTAAATGAGCAATCTTTTCTATCCCTCTTAAAGTTTTAACAAGTTCAATACCACTAATATCAGGCAAACTGATATCACACAAAATTAAGTCAGGCTGATGCATTGAAATCCAGTTAATTGCCTTATCGCCAGTGAGCATAAAAACAGGTTCTTCTTTCATGAAGCCAATAATTCTGCTCATTAGCAAATTATTGTCAGTATCATCATCGATAATTAATATTGTCTTTTTTTCTTTCATATTTCAATAATAGACATTTTCACAGTTTAGTCAAGTTTTTTTTCATATTTTTGTTGCAATTGTAAAAAATAAGTTTACTTTTTTATTATAGCTTTATTCAAATTAGCTATAAGAAGTGAGAACATGCTACAAACCAGTATCAATTTAATCAATAAAATAAGAAAAATAAGATCAACAGCCTATATACTGATGACACTCACCTTTGTGCTGGTAGGTATCATTCTTGTCAATTTTATAAACAGACAGTACACGCTTGCTGAAATTGTTGATAACATCGGCAGACAAAGAATGCTCAGCCAAAAACTGGTTAACAGCCTTTTTATTCTCAATCACAATATGAATCATCATCCTGAGCAGATATCTTTATCTACTTTCACTAAAGATCTGAATGATTTTCAAAATGCCCATTCTTACATTGCAAAGGTGAGATCAGTCAGTACTTATCATTTCATTCTCAATCAAAAAAATATCAATAAAGAGGAGAAAGAAGTACAAACTCAATACGCATCATTCTTAAAACAATTGTTTTCAATCAGGCAGTCTGTATTTTTCCAGAATAAATTAATCAGTCCTGATCAGGAGCAAAAACTAATTGCTACACAAAATCTATATGTCAAGGCAATCGACAATTTAAATCAAAGCATCAGTAATACAAATAAGTCATTTATCCGTTACAATACTATTAGTTTGCTGTTATTATTCTTCTTGCAGATGATTTTTATGATTGGAGAGAATTTTTTTATATTCTATCCGGTGAGCAAAAAGCTACTCTCTTTTCTGAAAAACTATGCAAAAACCGAAGACAGATACAAAAAAATTTTCAATCAGTCATCTGAAGCTATACTGCTGATTCAAAAAGGTGTTATCTGCGATTTTAATCAAAAAACCCTTGATATGCACTTTTTGAAACATAAAGCTGACATTCTGAATCAAGAAGTAGATGTTGTATTTCCACATATGGAGCAACCTGAATACAAGACTACATTTAAAGAGCAGTTAATGCTTTCTGAATTGCAGGGCACCTGTCAATTTAACTACCTTTATACCTGCAATGAGAAAACTTTTTTGGCTGACATCAGTCTTACTCATCTGAAAGACTTTGATGAAAATACACATATTGCTTTATGGCATGATGTCAGTGAAATCAGAAAAATGAATGAAACCATTAAAGAGAGAGAAGCATTTCTCCGTCTGATCATTGATTCAAGCCCAAATCTAATCTTTGTGAAAGATCTTAATAGCCGTTATCTACTTGCAAATAATGCATTAACAGATTTATATCATATCTCTCAGGAAGATATTATCGGAAAAACTGATTATGATTTTGCATGTAATAAAGAAGAGGCAAATCAGTTTAGACAGGCAGATATCGAAGTATTGAACAATAAAGAAGCTAAAATAGTCAATGAGGAGACTCTCACAAATCAAGAAGGATTTACTCGTTATTTTTATACTATAAAAATTCCTCTTCTTGACAAAAAAGGAGATATCTTTGCCTTATTAGGAGTTGCAACAGATATTAGTGAGATAAAAAAAGCAGAACAAGCACTTCGTGAAGCTCGTCAGATTGCTGAACAGGCGAATAAAACTAAAAGTGAATTTCTTGCAAATATGAGTCATGAAATCAGAACTCCTATGAATGCTATTTTAGGATTTTCTGAGCTTATCAAGTCCAAAAACACAGATCCTCAGCTAAAAGAATGGGTAGATTCAATCTATCACTCAGGAAAAAATCTGTTAAGGCTTATCAATGATATTCTTGATTTGTCAAAGATTGAAGCTGGCAAAATAGATATTCAGCAAAATGACATTCACCTTGCTGATTTGATTAATGAAATATCCTCTGTTTTTTCGTATAAAATCAAAGAAAAAGCACTCAATTTAATGATCCATATTGAAAAAGATATACCCGACCGATTATTGCTAGATGAAGTCAGACTCAGACAGATACTTTTCAATCTGACAGGAAATGCAGTTAAATATACAAACTCCGGCTATATTAAAATAAGTGTTAGTTCTGAGAAGCATGAGAGCATGAATACCATCAACCTGATTATAAAAATAGAAGATTCAGGCATCGGAATCAAGTCTGAAAATCTTGATTTAATCTTTGAGGAATTCAGACAATTAAAACCAGGTAATCAGAATTTTACAGAAGGGACAGGTCTCGGACTTGCTATCAGTAAAAAACTGTCAGAGTTAATGAACGGTACACTAACTGTAAAAAGTGAGATAGATCAAGGGAGTGAATTTACCTTAACCTTTCGTAATGTCACTTATCTGAAAGAAATCAAAATAACAGAAAATGATACAAAGCTCACAAATATCCAGTTTTTACCTGCAAAAATACTGATTGCAGATGATGTTAAGTCTAATCGTTTACTTCTGAAAAATATGCTTTCTGAGTTTCCATTTGAAATTATAGAAGCTGAAGATGGAGAAGAAGCAGTGAAAAAGGCAATTTCAGAAAAACCTGATTTGATTTATATAGACATGATTATGCCTTCTCTGTCCGGTTCAGATGCATTAGAATTACTAAAAAACAAGCAGGATACCGCTTCAATACCTGTAATTCTCATCACTGCTTCAGCCATAGAAATGAAAGAATACAATTATTCTGATAAGCCATTTGATGAGATTCTGTTTAAGCCAATTCAAATGAAAGAATTAATCCTTTCACTAAAAAAATTCATCAGACAGAGTAATGAATTATCAGAAACAGTTAAGAAAAACATTAGTCCTTCTATTCATATCGATTATCATATGCTGAAAGACGTCATTTGTGATCTGGATTTAATATACAGACAGCAGTGGATTGAGATTAAGGACAGTATGCTGATAGATGAAATCCAAAGTTTTGCAGATAAAATGTTGGTTTTGTCCAAGCAGTCTAATGTCGATTTTTTTATAAATTGGTCTGAAAAGCTAATCCATGAAATAAATCAGTTTGACATTGTAAGGGTTCAGTTTACATTGTCACAATATCCCTTAATTTTGGATAATTTAAAAGAAATGAGTGAATTACAGGAGTGAAATATGAGCCATCAGGAAAAAGCGTTAATTCTCTTAGTTGATGATATACCAGCCAATTTACAGGTACTTGGTCACTTGCTTCGAGATGAGGAAAAATACAGTCTTGCAATTGCCACTAATGGTAGCAATGCGATCAGTCTGGCAAAAAAACACAAACCTGATCTCATCCTCCTGGATATCATGATGCCAGATATTAATGGCTATGATGTTTGTCGTCAGCTTAAATCAGATAATGAGACAAAAGAAATTCCTGTCATTTTTCTCACAGCAAAAACCCAGTCAGATGATATTGTCAAAGGCTTTGAAGTGGGTGCTGTTGACTATCTGACAAAGCCTTTCAATAAATATGAGTTATTCGCTCGGGTAAAGACTCATCTGAAATTGAAAAAAGTATAGAGGAACTCAATCAAAGCACAAAAGATCTTGAAAAAAACAATAAGCAAAAAGACAAATTCTTTTCTATTCTTGCTCATGATTTAAGAAATCCGATCAATTCTCAGTTAGGCTTATCTCATCTGATGATTGATCAGTTTGATTCTTTTACCCATGATGAGTTAAAAGAAAATTTACAACATATCTTTTCATCAGCAAAATCAATGTCAAATCTTCTGGATAACATGCTTACCTGGGCAAGAACTCAAATGGGCAAGATTCAATATATGCCGGTTCTGGAAGATATATCTCTTCTGATAAAAGAGACGATTAAATCACTTCTGCCTATCGCTGAGAATAAAAACATCTCTTTACAAATGGAAAATGAAGTAGTAAGCAATATTGAACTGGATATTCACATGATAAGTACAGTATTAAGGAATTTGATTACCAACGCCATCAAGTTTACTCATCCAGGAGGTAAAGTCTTAATAAATTACCAAATAGACCACAAAGAGTTAAAAGTCGAAGTAAAGGATAATGGAATTGGAATTTCAG